>JADFCZ010000131.1 GCA_018263295.1 Conexibacter sp. | reverse complement strand
CTACAAGAGCGCCAAGGTCGCATTTCGCGACTACCTGAAGAACTACAACGACGGTCGCGGATTCATCATGCTCGGGCATTCCCAGGGTTCGGCGCACACCGCCCGTTTGATCGACGAGCTCGTCGACACCAACGCGAAGCTCCGCAAGCGGTTCGTCGGCGCGATCGCGCCGGGCGCCAACATCAGCGTCCCGATCGGCGAGTCGGTCGGCGGGCTGTTCGCGAACGTACCCGCCTGCACGGAGGTCGGCGAGTACGGCTGCGTGATCGCCTTCTCGACCTACAACGCCGAGCCGCCGCCCACGGCCGAGTTCTCGCGACTCGACTTCGGCTACTGGATCTACCCGGAGGATCGTCCGGACTCGAGCCGGTACGAGGTCATGTGCACCAACCCGGCGCAGCTCGACGGCGGCGACGGCACGCTCGAGCCGCTGGTCAACTTCGACTACCTGTTCGGCGTCCCGGTGGGCCCCGAATCGGCCGCACCGTGGAAGGGTCAGCCCGACTACTACGAGGTCGAGTGCAAGCGCAAGGACGGCGCTCACTGGCTCAACCTCACCAAGACCGACATCCCGGGCGACACCCGGGCCGATCTCGGCGCAGTCGTCGCCTCGGGCTCGAACTACCACGTCCCCGAGGTGAACCTCGCCGAGGGCAACCTGCTGACGATCGCGCAGAATCAGACCGACGCCTACGAGGCTCACGTCGAGAAGCTCCAGGCGCTCGAGGCGAAGCTCGCGAAGGCGAAGGACCGGCTCGCCAAGCACCGCCTGAAGGCCGCGAAGCTGCGCACGAAGCTGCGCAAGGCCGACGACGTCAAGGAGCGCCGGGCGCTGTTGCGCAAGTGGGTCGCCGCGAAGAACAAGGTCGAGGCCGATCACGAGGAGATCCGCTCGCTGAAGCGGCGGATCGACAAGCTCGATCGTTAGACGTCGAGCTCGGCTGACTCAGGGCTGGATCGTCACCGGCGTGCCGAGCGGCACCGTGTCGACGAGGGCGCTCACGTCCTTATCGCGGCTGCGGACGCATCCGGTCGAGGTGTCGACGCCGAGCGGGCCGTCGGTGCCGTGGATCGCGATCCTGTCGCCGCCGCTCCAGCCGGTCGGCAGGTTCGGCTGGGTGGCGCTGAGCGCGACCGCGCAGCAGCCGTAGGCCGGATTGAGCCCGCCGCGGAAGAGGTCGGTCACCGCGAAGGATCCGGTCGGCGTCGGGGTGTCCGGGCTGCCGACGGTCACGGGCCAGCGCCGCAGCAGGCGGCTGCCCTGCCGGAGCCTGGCATCGTGGCTGGAGAGGTCGACGACGATCCGGTAGTCGGTATAGCCGCCCGTGATCTTGCCGGGGTCGGCGCGCACCCAGCCGAGGCTTCCATTGGGGACGTCGGGGGTGGAGACGCCGAGCCAGCTCCCGCGGACCCGATCGACGGAGAAGACGGTGGGGGAGCCGAACTCGGTCCGGTCGCCGGCCTTGGTGACGACCGAGCCCGCGGGAGCGCTCCGGATCGCGACCTCGGCTCCGTTGCGGACGGTGACGTAGGGCTTCTCGGCTGAGCCGGGCGGCTTCGGATCGGCCTCCCTCGCGACCCGCTCGACCGGCGCCTCGTCCTCGGCGGGCGGGTTCGCCGGCGCCACCCCGGTGGGAGCCGGCTCCGGGGGCGGCGCTACGACCGTCGAGGTAGTCGCGACCTGTGCGGCGGGCTCGTCGTCCCTGGTCAGGTCGATCTCGAAGGCGATCGCACCGGCCGCGAGCAGGGCGCAGAACACCACGAGCGCCGTGAACCAGAAGTCAGAGCGGTCGAACCCCATCCATCCACAGGGTAGTAAGCCGGCGAGTCGGGCCTGAAACCCCGAGCGTGCCCCGCCGCGTCGATCCGGGCCTGCGGTGGTAGCGTCTGCCACGAGCAGTTCAAACGACGAGGAGAGAGGTCGATATGGCTGAGACGCTCACGGGAGCCTGCCTTTGCGGCGGCGTCGAGTACGAGGTCACGGATCCGCAGGCCCTGGGCTATTGCCACTGCACGCGGTGTCAGCGGTGGACGGGGGAGAGCCTGGCCGGCGTGGTGGTCGACAAGGACAACTTCCGCTTCACGAAGGGCGAGGAGTTGGTGAAGACCTATGAGAGCGAGTTCGCCCCGCGGAACTTCTGCGGCAACTGCGGCTCGAGCATCTACGACGACCTCGGCGATCAGTACTTCGTCGCCGCCGGCCTGATGCGCGAGCTCGACATGAAGCCGAGCTTCCACCTCCAGGTCGCCTTCAAGGCGCCGTGGCACGAGATCGGGGACGACGTTCCCCAGTTCGCGGAGAACCCGCCCGCCTGAGCGTCGCCCTCAGGAACAGTTCTCGACGTCGAGCCGGAGCTCGTCGGGGAGCTGGAGATCGTCCTCGGCGACCGCGTCGTCGGTGAGGATCAGGTAGTGGGGCATGGCGCCGTCGCAGTAGATCCAGACGGCGCCATCGCTCCCGCCGTGGCTGAGCTCCATCGCCTCCGTCGCATCCGGCTCGCCGATCGCCCCGGTGACCGAGTCGGCCGAATCGCCGACCTCGATCGCGTCGAACCCGGACGTCGAAAAGGTCGCGTCGCCGTCCCCGCCGCAGCCGGGAAGAACGAGAATCGCCGCCGCCAGGAGGGTGAGAAGCAACCTGATCGCCACGACCCGACGCTAACCGATCCCCGGCCGTTTGCCGCCGTCACCCGTGCGACCCTGCTACCGGAATCACCACGCACCCTTTGGGAGGGGAGAGATGAGCGAGTACCCGGTCAAGTTCGCCGTCGACTATCCGGAGCGCCAGCTGAACCGGCTGACCAGCTTCTTCCGGATCTTCACGATCATCCCGATCGCGATCCTGCTGAGCACGATCACGGGCTACTCGAATACCTACAGCGACATCGACGGGACGACGGTCACGGTCGTGGTCAGCGGGATCGGGATCCTCTTCGTGCCCGTGCTGCTGATGATCCTGTTCCGCGCGAAGTACCCGAGGTGGTGGTTCGACTGGAACCTCCAGCTCCAGCGCTTCAGCAACCGGATCGGCGTCTACGCGCTGCTGATGGAGGACCGCTATCCGTCGACCGACGAGGAGCAGGCCGTCCACCTCGAGTACTCCTACCCGGACGTCGAGGCCGACCTCGGGCGGGGGATGCCGCTGGTCAAGTGGCTGCTCGCGATCCCGCACTACATCGTCCTCTTCTTCCTCTACATCGGCGCGTTCTTCGCGGTGATCGCGGCCTGGTTCGCGATCCTCTTCACTGGCCGTTATCCAAGGGGGCTCTTCGACTTCGTCGAGGGCGTCCTGCGCTGGCACAACCGCGTCCTCTGTTACGCAGCGGTGCTCGTGACCGACGAATACCCGCCGTTCCGGCTGCGCGACTGAGGCGGGGGCGCCGGGAGCCTGCGGTCCCGGCCGGGGGAGAACTACGGATGAATGAGCAGCCGTGGAGGCGGAGCCTATGGTTGATATGGCCCGCACGCTCGCCCGCATCTCGGCCGTCGCCGCCGCAGCGGCGCTGATCTCCGGATCGCTCACGCCGGCAGCGAGCGCCGCGGTCAACACCGCCACCGCCACCGGATCGAGCCGGACGCCGCCCGGGCTCGAGACCGTTGCGAGCCTGGCGATCGACGCCCACAGCGGACCGGGTGGCTCGGATCCCGGCGGCAGCGTCTCCTTCGACGTCTACATCAACCGGATCACGCACCCGGAGCCGTTCCCGTACCACCTCGAGGGCCCGGTCACCTGCCTCGACGTCCAGGGACACCGAGCGCTGATCAACTTCGACGCCGGGTTCCCGGTGACGGTCGAGCTCGACGACAACGGCGGCGACGGGAACGACGGATTCGGTCTGACTCTCGGCAACGCCGCCGGGCAATGCACGGCACCGGGCGGAGACCAATTCGAGTTCAACCACGACCCGCTCCTCGGCGACGGGCGCGCGGTCGTCTTCGACGCACCCCCCGCGACGAGCATCGTGCGCGGGCCGAGCGGTCCGATCCAGCGGAAACGGGCGCGTTTCGCCTTCACCTCGACCGATCCGGGGTCGGTCTTCAGCTGCAGCCTCGACGGCGGGCCGGCCTCACCGTGCTCGTCGCCGGCGACGCTCCGGCATCTCGATCCCGGCCGTCACACGTTCCGGGTCGAGGCCGTCGATCCCGCCGGCACACCCGATCCGACGCCGGCGAGGAGCCGATTCCGGGTCATGGGTCGGGGTGCCGCCGGGCCGCGAACTTAGGGGTCGGGGTTTGGGGGGCCTCCCGATGTGCGGGGGACGGGGCCGGGCGATGCTGAGGCTGTCCGAAGACGACCTCAGTAAGGGAGAAACCGATGCCTGCCAAGTCCGCCGACCGCACGCCCGAACCGATCACGCCGCCGCGAGTGAGCCTACTCGTGCCGCTGATGGTTCTCCTCGGCGCCCTGCTCCTAGGCGCCGGCAACGCCCAGGCGGCGGTGACGCCGACCTGTGAGGGCGTTCCGGCCACGATCTTCAAGGCGGACGGCTCCCCGGGCCGGCTGGCCGGCACCAAGGGCGACGACGTCATCGTCGGCTCGATCGGCCGCGACAACATCGAGGCGGGAGACGGCGACGACCTGATCTGCACCGTCGACGGCCGCGATTCGATCCTCGGAGGCAACGGCGCCGACCGGATCCACTCCGGCTCGGGCAACGACGAGGTCGAGTCCGGCGCCGGGACGGGCGACGACGTCTACGGCGGCGAGGGCCGGGACCTGATCGCGATCGACTCGGTCAACTCGGCCGCGCACGGCGAGGGCGGCAGCGACCATCTGGTCTCCCTCGGAAACGTCGTCTACCTCGACGGCGGCACCGGCGACGACGTCCTCGACGGCGGCTCCCGGACCGACACGATCGACGGCGGCGACGGCAAGGACTCGATCGGCGGCGGCGACGGCAAGGACATGATCGCCGGCGACGGTGGCAACGACAGCATCCTCGCGGGTAAGGCCAACGACACGGTCGAGGGCGGCAGCGGAGACGACGGCATCGAGGGCGGCGCCGGCACCGACATCGTCCACGGCGACGAGGGCCGCGACGTCCTCGACACCGACACCGGGATCGGCGACACCCTCTACGGCGGCGCCGACGACGACCATCTCGTCCTGCTGGCGCGCGGAAGCGACGCGTTCGGCGAGGGTGGTAACGACGATCTCTCGACGGCCGAGCAGAAGACCGCCCTCGACGGCGGCGACGGCAACGACGTGATCGACGGCGGTCCCTACGCCGACACGATCGACGGGGGCACCGGCAACGACCGGATCGACGGCGGCAACGGCAGCGACCGCATGTCGGGTGAGGCCGGAGCGGACCGGATCACGACCGGGAAGGGCGCCTCCGACCTCGCCGCAGGCGGTCTCGACGGCGACGCGGTCACCGGCACGTCGAGCGGCGCCTCGCTGCGCGGCGACGAGGGGGCCGACACGCTGACCGCGAAGGCCGAGGGAGTGCGGATGGACGGCGGCGCCGACAACGACCGGCTCGTCGGCGGCAAGTTCGACGATCGCGGCACCGGCGGCACCGGCAACGACACGATCAGCGGGGCCGATGGCAGCGACGACCTCCATGGCGGCGACGGCACCGACACCCTCAACGGCGGCACCGGCAACGACTCGCTGTTCGGCGACGCCGATGCCGATCGGTGCGCCGGCGCCGCCGGCAAGGACCTCTGCCACGGCGGCGCGCCGGGCGGGGAGGCCAACTCCTCCTCCGACACCGATGTCTGCGAGGCCGAGAAGAAGAAGTCGTGCAAGGCCGGCAACGCCGGCCACCTCGACGGCTCCGCGAGCGGCAGCGTCACGGTCGTCGGCGGTGACGAGCTCGTCGGGGTCTCCGAGGACTGGTCCGCGGAGTTCGGCCTCGACGAGTACTTCGAGGGCGGCTACAAGGGGGAAGCGACGTTCAACGTCGGCGTCTCCGGTACCGACCAGGACGGCTGCACCTACGCCGGCGGCGGGACCGTCACCGGCACCGCGGAGATGACGATCTTCGAGGACGACGACCCGGAGCAGTCCTACTACTCGGTGACGCTGCAGAAGAAGGAAGGGTCGTTCCCGGTCACGGTGAGCTGCCCCGACGGCTCCCACTCCGAGAACTGGGTGCCGCTGCAGTACCCGGACCTGATGCGGACCTACGACTACCCGTTCTACGAGGAGGGCATGACGACGTTCGAGGGCGGCGACTCCTACGAGACGACGCACTTCGACTACGAGATGGCCGTCGACTGGAACTGGTCGATCGGCTAGCCGGCGACCGCGTCCGCGATCAGGCGAGCGACGCCTCCCGGGTCCTCTAGGCCCGGGAGGTGAGCGACGCCGGGAAGCTCGATCGCGGCGCGGACGTTCCCGAGGCGCTCGGCGAGCTCGCGGCACTGGTCGGCGAAATAGGGGAGGTCGAGCTCGCCCCAGGCGACCGTGGCGGGAGCCGCGATCTCGGCCAGCCGCTCCCAGGTACCGGGCTCATCCGGTCCGGCGTCATCGGGCCAGTCGGCGGCGAGGGCGATCGCGTTCATCTCCAGGAAGAGCTCGCGGGCGGGGCCGGCGACGCGGCCCTCGGCCGCGAGCGGACCGTCGAGCCAGAGCCACGCCTCCAACCGGTTCACTGCCTCGGCGTCGCCGCGCTCGTCGGCCGCCTCGATCGCGGCATCGATCCGCAGCGTGCCGGGATCGAGCTCGTCGTCGCCGGGGTCGGGTGCGCCGCTGACCGCGGGAGCGATCAGGACCAGCCCGGCGACCCGATCGGGCTCGGCCAGCGCCAGGTCGAGGGCGATCCGGCCGCCCTGCGAGTTGCCGACGAGCCACGCGGGTGCGTCGGTCGCCTGCTCGAGGACCGTGCGGAGGTCGGAGACGTGGTCGGGCTCGCCGGCGGCCGGCGTCTCGCCGAAGCCGCGGCGGTCGTAGGAGACGACGTCGTGGCCGTGATCGGCGAGTGCGGCCACGACGCCGTGCCAGGCGCGGCGGTCGGCGACGCCGGCGTGGAGCAGGACGACCGTCGGCCCGGCGCCCGGCAGGCGGTCGGCGGCGAGCTCGACGCCGTCAGGCGCGATGAACGTCGTGGCGGCCATTCGCCGACCGTACAGCTCAGCCGATCAACTGCGCGAGCGTCCGCCGGGCGACGTCGGAGTCGGGCGACTCCCAGAGCTGCCCCAGCGCGGCGGCCGCGAGCTGGACCTCGGTCAGCCCGGCGCCCGTCTCGCAGCTGAAGCGCTCGAGCCAGCGGCTCGCGGCTCGCGGGTAGCGCTGATCGCCGGCATCGGCCATCAGCCGGCAGAGCTCGAGCGCGTCGGGAAGGGCGACGTGGGGGAGATCCCGGGCCATGATCAGCGCCGCCGTCAGGTGACCCGCGGCCAGCGCCCGCTTGAACCGGCCGTGATCGGAACCGTGGACGCCCATGCGAACATATGTTCGCAGGAAGCGAAGGCGTAAGGTTCGGCCCGCAGCGACGACGACGGAGGACGCGATGACCGACACCAACTCCAGCGGGCCGATCCTGATCGCTTACGACGGATCCGACTGCTCGAAGATCGCGATCGAGGAGGCCGGAAAGCAGCTGCGCGACGACCGCCGCGCGGTCGTCCTGACCGTCTGGGAGCCGCTCGATGCGGTCCCGTTCTGGGGCGTGCCGATGGCGACGATGCCCTCGGAGATGACCGAGCAGGTCGTCGCCCGGGCGAACGAGGTCGCCGAGGAGGGCGTCGCGCTCAGCGGGAGGGCCGGCTTCGATGCCGAGACCAGGGTCGAGCTCGGGGCGCCGGTCTGGGCGCGGATCGTCGAGACCGCCGAGGAGATCGGCGCATCGGTGATCGTGCTCGGCTCCCACGGCCGCAGCAGCGTCGGCTACGCGGTGATGGGAAGCGTCGCGACGGCGGTCGCTCATCACGCCAAGATCCCGGTGCTGATCACGCGCGAGAGCGGCGACTGAGCCCGCCCGGCCTCGACCGGGCAGGTGGTGACTACCGGATCGGGGGCGCCGAACTACCGGACCGCTCGCGTAGTCGATCCAGATGAGCGCGGGCCCGCCTGTGGCGAGCATCCGCCGGTCCCACTCTCCAAGGAGAACCAGATGCGAAAGAAGTTCCTGCTGATCGCGCTCGGCGCGGTCGCGCTCCTCGCGCTCGGCGCCGTCGCGAGCGGTTGCGGCGGCAGCGACGACAGCGCCAGTACGGCGGCCGAGTCGTCCGAAGCCACCGAGACGACCACGTCGGCCCCCGCTGCCGGCGGTGAAACGCTGACGATCGAGATGGACGACTACAAGTTCATCCCCGCCGACGCCACGGCAAAGGCCGGCTCGGTGACGATCGACGCCGAGAACGTCGGCGCCATGCCGCACGAGCTCGTCCTCGCGAAGTCCGACCTCGACCCGGCGAAGCTGCCGACCACGAGCAACGGCGAAGTCGACGAATCTGCCCTCGACATCGTCGGCGAGGCGGCCGACGTCGCCCCCGGCGACACCGGGAGCTTCAGCGCCGATCTCGAGCCCGGAAGCTACGTGATGATCTGCAACCTGCCCGGCCACTACGCGGCCGGCATGTACGGATCGCTGACCGTCAAGTAGCCGTCGCGGCCGCCCGGCGCCGGGGGGGACCGGCGCCGGGTTCGGCCGCGGCTCCGTAGGACCTACGGAAGTCAGGGGGCTCGGGAGGCGAAAGGATTTCGGAATGGCGGACGGATTTCAGGTCGTGATCGCGGGGGGAGGAGTGGCAGCCCTCGAGGCCGTGCTCGCGATCCGGGCGCTGGAGGAGAGCCCGACGCCGATCGAGCTGCTCTCTCCGAGCCGCGACTTCCGGCTGCAGGCGCTCTCGGTCGCCGAGCCGTTCGGCGGCGACGCCAGGACGCTCGACCTCGCCGGGTTCTGCGCCGACCACGACGTCGTTTACAGGCCCGACGGGGTGGCCGAGGTCTGGGGCGGGCCGCAGCGCGTGCTGACCGACCGCGGCGACGAGATCTTCTACGACGCCCTGTTGATGGCGACCGGAGCGCGCCGGGCCTCGGTGTTGCCCGGGTCCCACCCCTTCCGCGGCGCCGCCGACGTCGGCTGGTTCGGGGACCTGCTCGAACGCCTGCGCCGCGGTGCGATATCCGAGGTCGCCTTCGCCGTCCCGCGCCAGGTCAAATGGACGCTTCCGATCTGGGAGCTGGCGATGCTGACGGCCACTTGGCTCGCCGAGGCCGGCGGCGGCGAGCGCAAGATCACGGTCGTCACCCACGAGCCGGCGCCGATGGAGGTCCTCGGCGAGGCCGTCAGCTCCCGCGTCGCCGAACTCCTCGCCGAGCGCGGCGTCGAGCTGGAGGCCGGCGTCGGGGTCGTCCGCTTCGACCAGGGTCGCCTCGTCTGCGAACGCGGGAAGGAGTTTCGCGCCGACGAGGTCGTCGCCCTCCCCGGACTCTCGGTGCCCGAGATCCCGGGCGTCCCGCAGGGCCGCTACGGCTTCATCGGCTGCGACGCCGAGATGCGGGTCGACGGCCTCGACCGCGTCTGGGTGGCCGGCGACTCCACCTGGTTTCCGATCAAGCAGGGCGGCCTCGCGGCGCAGCAGGCGGAGGTCGCCGCAGCCGGCATCCTCCGGGCGGCCGGGGCCGACATCGAGCCGCCGCCACTCCGCCCGGTGCTCCGCGGTGCACTGATCACCGGCGGGCAGCCGCAGTTCATCCGTGCCGAGATCGGTGCCGACAGCGACGCAGTCCTGACGACGAGTCCGCTCTGGTGGCCGCCGATCAAGGTAGCCGGACCGCGCCTCGGCCCTTACCTGGCGGCGCACTGGAGCCTCGAGCGCGAAGAGGAGGATCCGGGCCTCGAGCAAACCGAAGACCTCGAGCCGGCGGCGGACGAGCGCGAGCACGAGGCGGCCCTCCGGCTCGCCCTCGACTTCGCCGAGATCGACGCCCGCGACGGCGACTACGTGGAGGCGTTGCGGTGGCTCGAGGTTGCTGAGCGGCTCAACGTCACCCTGCCGGCCGAGTACGTGCAGAGGCGCGACGACTGGCGCGCAGCCGTCGCCCACTGACCAT
Organism: Conexibacter sp.; assembly: GCA_018263295.1. Classification (GTDB taxonomy): domain Bacteria; phylum Actinomycetota; class Thermoleophilia; order Solirubrobacterales; family 70-9; genus RHKX01. The sequence continues at coordinate 3,623 of JADFCZ010000131.1, read as the reverse complement.
CCGCCGCGGGCGGGCTCAGTCCTTGACCAGTCGCCAGCCGGTCGGGCGCTTCTTGACCCGGCCGAGGGCGAGGAGCTCGTCGAGCCCCTCCTCGGCGTCGGCGCGCTCGATGCCCTCGTTCTGGGCGATCAGCGCCGGAGTGTTGAGGGCCGGCTGGTTCGTGAGGCTGTCGACGACGAGCCTTGCGTTTTCGCTGAGTTCTTCTGCCATTGCGGGCCAGCAATCTGCCACAAGAGCGCCCGGCCGTGCCTTCCCGCCGCCCGCGGCGTCGAAACTAACGCGGCGGGAACGTGTTTCATACGGCGGAATGCGACCCGGTCTCGTCAGCACGATCCTCGCCGGTCTCGCGCTGGCCCTGGCTGCGGCGCCGGGCGCGAACGGCGCGACCAAGGTCGGCGACGTCGACTACGACCTCGACGGCAGCGCCGCTCCGGTGCCCGCCTCGCTCGGACAGCTCGACCTCTACCTCCCCGACGACGCCGATCCCGCCGACCACCTGCCGATCGTCGTCTACGTACACGGCGGCGGCTGGCGCACCGGTGACAAGTCGAATCGCATCGCCGACAAGGTCGCCCTCTTCACCGGTGCCGGGTACGCCTTCGCCAGCGTCAACTACCGGCTCTCGCCGGACCCGATCGACGCCGCCTTTCCGGCCGAGCGGATCCGCTTTCCCGACCACCCCGAAGACGTCGCCGAGGCACTCGCCTGGATCGACCGGAACGGGAGCGGGTGGGGAGTGGACCCGTCCCGCATCGTGCTGATCGGGCACTCGGCGGGCGCTCAGATCGTCGCTCTTCTCGGCAGCGATCCGTCCTACGTCAAGCGCTGGGGAATGAAGCCGCGTCAGCTCCTCGGCGCCATCCCGCTCGATGGCGAGTACGACATCGAGACGCGGATCGCAGCCGGGACCCAGCGCTCGCGGGCGATGTTCTACAACGCTTTCGCGACGCCGGCCGAGAACGTCGTCGACGACGCCTGGAGGCTGGGGTCTCCGATCGAGTGGGCGGACGACGAAGATCCGCCGTTCCTCGTCGTCACCCAGAAGAATTCGCCCGTCCGTGCCGCAGCGGCGGGCCGGATGGTTGACGCGCTCGGCGCCGGGGCCACCCTGCTCGCCGTCCCCTACGACCACGAGGGCATCAACGCCGCGGTCGGATCGGCAGCCGATCCGGCCGGCGAGACGGATGCGATCATGGATTTCATTCGCGGCGTCCTCGCCGGCAGCAGCGCCTCCCGGGTCACGTTCGGCGCCCGCCCTCCCGGTCGCCTCGAGGTGGCCGGCAAGCGGCGCAAGATCGAGGTGCGCTGGCGTTTCGAGGCCGTCCGCGGCGAGCCCAAGCTCGAGTGCCGGCTCGACGGCGACCGATTCCGTCGTTGCGAGTCGCCGGTCTCCAGGCGGGCGGGCAAGGGAGAGCACACGTTTCGCGTCCGAGCGCTCGCCGCGAACGGTGAGCCCGGCCCGGTGGCGCTCGACCGTTTCCGCGTGAAGGTGAGCCACCGCCGGCGCTAGTTAGAGTTGCCTCGCGGGCCCACTGCGAGCGAGGGAGAGACGTCGATGGGAAGCGAACTCGGATTCGAGACCCTCGAGAGGGAGACCCGAATCGAGGCCCTGCCGGTCGAGGGCGAGATTCCGGAATGGCTCGGCGGATCGCTGCTGCGGACCGGCCCGGCCAAGTTCGAGGTCGGGACGCGGGGGATGAGCCACTGGTTCGACGGCCTCGCGATGCTCCACCGCTTCGGGTTCGCCGGGGGCCGGGTCTCCTACGCGAACCGCTTCCTCGAGAGCAGGGCCTACCGGGCCGCGGCCGAGACCGGGGAGATCAGCTACTCGGAGTTCGCCACCGATCCCTGCCGCTCGCTGTTCAAGCGCGCGATGTCGCTGTTCCGGCCGGCGCTCTCCGACAACGGCAACGTCAACCTCGTCCAGCTCGGCGAGCGTTTCGCCGCGATGACCGAGACGCCGATCCCGGTCGAGTTCGACCCCGAAACGCTGGCCGCCGCCGGGGTCGCGTGGGAGGTGCCGGGAACGCTGACGACGGCGCATCCGCATCTCGATCGCGCGAACGGCGGGATGCTCAACTACGCGGCCGCGCTCGGGCCTCGCAACCACTACCGCTTCTTCGGCCTCGGCCCGGGGACCGGGGACGAGCCGCGGGTGCTGGCGACGTTGCCCACGCGGGAGCCGGCCTACATGCACTCGTTCGGGCTGACCGAGCGCTGGTTCGTGCTGGCCGAGTACCCGTTCGTCGTCAACCCGCTGGCGCTCGCGCTCTCCGGCCGTCCCTACATCGAGAACTACCGCTGGAAGCCCGAGCGCGGAACCCGCTTCACGCTGCTCGCCCGCGACGGCGGTGAGGTGCTGGGCCCGTTCGAGACCGACGCGTGCTTCGGATTCCACCACGTCAACGCCTACGCGGAGCCCGACGGAACGGTCGTCGCCGATGTCTGCACGTTCGCCGACGCCGAGATCGTCGAGAGCCTCTACCTCGGCAACCTCCGCAACGGCGCCGCGATCCCGGCGCCGGAACTGACGCGGTTCACGATCTCACCCGGGCCCGGGACGGTCACCTCCGAGCGGCTGATCGCCGATCCGATCGACCTGCCACGAATCGACTACGGCCGCTGCAACGAGCGCCCGCACCGCTACGTCTGGGGTGCCGGTACCGACGGCACCGGGTTCTTCGACCGGATCGTCCGGGCCGACCTCGCGGACCGCTCGAGCACGACCTGGAGCGAAGCCGACTGCTGGCCCGGCGAGCCTGTCTTCGTCTCGCGGCCGGACGCGAGCGGGGAAGGGGACGGCGTGCTGCTCTCGCTCGTCCTCGACGGCGCCGCCGGCACCACGATCCTGCTCGTCCTCGACGCGCGCACGCTCGACGAGATCGGCCGGGCGCAGGTGCCCCACCACATCCCGTTCGGCTTCCACGGCCAGTACGCCGCGGCCGTCTAGGGCCGCGCGCCGGTCAGGCGGGCTTCAGCGGCTTGGTGTCGGCCTCGGAGGCCGGGAACTCGTTCATCGTCTGCCGCCGGAGCGCGACGACTCCGATGATCAGGACGATCGCGATCAGGAGGACACCGACCGGCTCGCGGAGCGCCGGGGTCGGGCCCCACCAGACGAGGATCAGGATCACCAGGGCGGTGATCGCCGATGCCCACATCGGGTCGCGGAGGGCGGGGGAGATCCAGCGGCGTGCCGCCGTCGCGGGGCGGGTCCCGCCGGCGAGGAGAGCGCCGAGGAGGATGACGACGCCGTAGCCGACGGAGGCGACGGCCATGGTCTTCAGGAGCCCGGTGCCGATGTCGAACGCGGCGCTGATCGCCGGCTTGGCCGAATCGGTCGCGGCGAGGGTGTTGGTGAGCTCGGTTCCGAGGACGTTGCGGATCGTCAGCGTCGCGACGCCGATCACGACGAACGAGAGGCCGATCGACGTCAGCGTCCGCAGGCGGGTGCCGCGGGCGATGGCGAGCGCGATCACGAAGAGGAGGATCGTGACGATGAACAGGATCACGGAGCCCTTCTCGATGATCTTGCTGACGTCCTGGATCGTCGAGATCTCGTTCGGGGCGAGGATCTCCAGGCCGGCCTGCGCGTTGCCCGCCTTGACCGACGCCTCGAGCGCCTG
>JADFCZ010000130.1 GCA_018263295.1 Conexibacter sp. | reverse complement strand
CCAGCCCTCGGGCCCGTCCGCGACGCCGAGGTCCTCCAGCACCGGCTCGGCTCCGGCCCAGGCGTTCGCGACCCGGCCGCCGACCCCGTCGCACGGCGTCGTCCAGGCCCAGAACCGTCCGGGCGCCGACATCAGCGCCCGCGGCGGCTCGGCTGCCCGCAGCGGCACCGCGAGCTTCGCCGCGCGACTGGTCGGGATCGCAGCGATCGCTTCCGTCTGCCAGGCGGGCAGCGGCGGGTCGAACCGGAGGTCCGGAAGCAGCGCGACGGGGACCGCGACGACGCAGGCGCCCGCTTCGAGGTCGAGCGACTCGCCGAGCAGCCTGATCCCACCGGCGTCGCGGCGGATCTCCCGGACCGCGGTTCCGGTCCGGACCGGTGAGGGAAGCCGAGCGGCCAGCGCCTCCGCGAGCTCCTGGTTGCCGCCGCGGATCCGCTTCGTCTCGGCCGACGCCACCAGGTAGGGGAGGTGGACGAGAAAGCGCGCGTCGAGCTCCTCGAACGGGTGCGCGAGGGCGCTCTGGAGGCGGGTGGCGAGGACGTCGCGCACGGCCTCGTCGTGGACGGATTCGGCCAGGACCCGGAACGCCGGGGTGCCGACGCCGGCCTCCTCGCTCCTCGCCGCCGCGGCGACGGCTCCGGTCAGCAGCGCGTCGGCTCCCGGGCCCGGTCCCGGCCGGAGTTCGCGGTCGGGGTAGTTGATCGCCATCCCATCGAGCGCGACGCCGAGCCTGGCCGCGGTCTCCTCGGTCGCTTCATAGCCCCCGGTGATGAACTCGCCGCCGCGCTCGACGAGGCCGCCGCCGGGCAGCTCCTGCGACCAGACCCGGCCGCCGACGCGGTCGCGGGCCTCGATGACGACCACCTCGCGCCCCGCTGCGGCGAGCCGCTCGGCCGCGGCCAGCCCGGCGAATCCGGCGCCGACGACGGCGATTCGGTCGGCTGCGGCTGTCGGCCCCGGGCCCGCGATGCCGCGACGCTACCCTGCGAAGTCGATGGCGGGAAGTGCGAAGCAGGAAGTGACTGCGAAGGACGGCCGGCTCGAGGCCGCGCGGGCCGGCGACGAGTCGGCGTTCACGGCCCTGATCGAGCCGTACCGCGGCGAGCTGATCGCCCACTGCTACCGGATGATGGGATCGCTGCACGACGCCGAGGACGTCCTCCAGGAGACGATGCTCCGGGCCTGGCGCGGGATCAGCCGCTTCGAGGGGCGGAGCTCGCTGCGTTCCTGGCTCTACACGATCGCCACCAACACGGCGCTCAACGCGATCGAGAAGCGCAAGCCGCGCGTCCATCCGATCGACTACGGCCCCCGGACCGACCCGGCCACGGGCGTTCCCGGGATGCCGGTCGCGGAATCGGTCTGGATCGAGCCCTTCCCCGACGAGAAGCTGATCACAGACGACGGGCCGATGGCGCCGGAGGCCCGCTACGAGGCCCGCGAGGCGGTCGAGCTCGCGTTCATCGCCGCCCTCCAGCACCTGCCCGCCAACCAGCGGGCGGTTTTGATCCTCCGCGAGGTGCTCGGCTACTCGGCACGGGAGACCGCGGCGACGCTGGAGACGTCGGTCGCCTCCGTCAACAGCGCCCTGCAACGGGCGCGGGCCACGGTCGAGTCGCGGCTGCCCGAGCGCAGCCAGCAGGCGACGCTGCGGTTGCTCGGCGACGACGGCGTCCGCGAGGTGGTCGAGGCCTACGTCGACGCCTGGGATCGCGAGGACATCGACGGGGTCGTCGACATGCTGACCGAGGAGGCGACGTTCTCGATGCCGCCGATCGTCTCCTGGTTCGGCGGACCCGGCGGCCATACCGATCTCCGCGGCTTCCTCGAACAGGGCCCGCTGACCGGCGATTGGCGCTGGAAGCACATCCTCACCCACTCGAACGGCCAGCTCGCGCTCGCCTTCTACTGCTGGTACGAGCCCGACCGGACCCATCGGCCGTTCGCGCTCAACGTCCTCACGATCGAGGACCGCAAGATCAGCGACGTCACCTGCTTCATCAACCGCTCGATCGAGAGCGACGATCCCGAGGACTACGTCCGCTATCCCGAGCAGCCCCTCGACGAGCGCCGGACCGAGGACTTCTTCCTCCGCTACGGGCTCCCCGACCGGATCGATTGAGCGCTGAGGGCGGCGAGGTCCGGCTCGTCCACTGGGGCGCGGGTGACCTGCCGCTGCTGAGCGGGCTCGTCGGCGACCCGGCGATGATGGAGCACCTCGGCGGTCCCGAGGGCGAGGAGAAGATCCGCGATCGCCAGCGCCGCTACGAGGCGCCGGGCTCGGGCGCGTTCAAGGTCGTCGACCCCGCGAGCGGCGAGGGCGCGGGCTGGGTCGGGTTCTGGCCGCGCGAGTGGGGCGGGGAGGAGGCCTTCGAGGTGGGCTGGGCGATCCTGCCCGCGTTCCAGGGCCGTGGCCTCGCCGGCGCCGCCGCGGCCGCGATCGTCGGGCTCGCCGAGGCGGACGGCCGCCACGACGCGGCGCTCGCGTTCCCGGCACCGGACAACGGGGCCTCGAACGCGATCTGCCGCCGCCTCGGCTTCGAGGTCCTCGGCGAGGCCGACATGGAGTATCCGCCGGGTCGGATGGGCCGCTGGAACGTCTGGCGGCTTGCGTTCGGCCGCCGCCGCTAGAGGTCGGTCTGGACGACCTCGGGGCTCGGGTGGAAGCTCACGACGCGGAGCTTCTCCTCCGACTCGCCCTTGAATCCGTGCGGCGTCTCGGCCGGCACGACCACGACGTTTCCGGCCTCGACCACGATCTGCTCGTCGCCGACGGTGAACCGCGCGACGCCGGCCTCGACGACGAACACCTCCGGGTAGGGGTGGACGTGGAGGTCCGGGCCCTCCCCGCGATCCGTCGCGACGATGAAGATCGAGGCGTCGACGTCCTCGCCACCCTCGAACAGCGCCGCCCTCGGGCTGCGGCGGATCGACTCGATCGGGATCACCTTCGCCATGCCGTCAGTATCGCGACTGGTCGGCCAATAGGCTCGAGTCGTGATCGTCTACGGCTCCGAGTACTCGTACTTCACCGGCAAGTTCGAGGCCTACCTCCGCTACAAGGAGATCTCCTACGTGCGCCGGCCGCTCGGCGTCTCGATGTACTCGTGGAAGCTGCCGCGGCTGCTCGGCGGCGCCCAGCTCCCGACCGTCCAGCTCCCCGACGGCCGCTGGATGACCGACACGACGCCGATGATCGCCTGGCTCGAGGAGCGTCACCCCGAGCCCGCGGTGATCCCGGCGGACCCGGTTCAGCGCCTCGTCGCGCTGCTGATCGAGGACTTCGGCGACGAGTGGCTCTGGCGGCCGGCGATGCACTACCGCTGGAGCTTCGCCGAGGACCGGCGGCTGCTCTCCGGCCGGCTCGCCCGCGAGCTCGTCCGGATCCCGGTCCCGCTGCCGATGCGGAGGCGCTGGTTCGCCCGCCGCCAGCTCGGGCTGTTCGTGACGGGCGACGGCGTCGACGAGCGGACCCGGCCGCACGTCGAGGCGGCCTACACCCGGGCGCTGGCGATGCTGGAGCCGGTCTTCGCCGACCGGCCGTTCCTCCTCGGCGAGCGGCCGACCGTCGCCGACTTCGGACTGTTCGGGCCGATGTTCCGTCACTTCGCCCTCGATCCGACT
>JADFCZ010000129.1 GCA_018263295.1 Conexibacter sp. | reverse complement strand
GAGTCTGGGCGCTCGCCCGGCTCCGCGACGCCTACCTCGCGCTCGGCGACGAGGACGTCGCTGGGGCCGACGAGCTGCTCGGCCGGACCGGCTGCCTCGTGCCGCTGCTCCGGGTCGAGACGCTGGACTCCGGCCACGATCCGGAGGGGAGGGCCCCGTTCAGCGGGGTCTCCCGGATGGTGCGCGACGCCTGACGAAAAGTGCCGTGCGCCACCCGGGGGAAGGGGACGCACGGCGGCGGCAGTATTCCTGAAAAATAAGCGGAACGCGTTGTGCCGCTTGGGGTCGGGCTCATTTGCAGGGAAAACGTTTCAGCGGGCACGCCAATCGGGCCACGCGGCGTCGCGTGCGATCAGATGTCCCTTCCCGCCCCGGGCCTTCATCCGCCAGATGCTGTCCTTGGCGAAGAACGCCAGCTTTCCGCCGGACGGTGACCAGGCCGGATCGGAGTCGACGTAGTCGTTCTCGGTCAGCCGCTTCCGGTTCGAGCCGTCGGAGCGCATCGCGTAGATCTCCTCGTCCTCGCCGCCGCGGCCGCTCGCGAAGGCGATCTTGCGGCCGCTCGGGGACCACGCGGGCGTCACCTCGTAGCGGGCGTCGGTGTTGGTGATCCGCTGCGTGTTCGTCCCGTCCGGGTCGACCTTGAACAGGTCGGGGTTGTCGCCGTGGCGGGCGCGGGCGAAGACGATCCGCTTTCCGGTCGGCGACCAGTCCGGGTCGAAGTCCGCGGCGTCGTTGTCGGTGACCCGGCTGCGGCCGCTCCCGTCGGCCCGCATCGTGAAGATCTCGGGGTCGCCGCCGCCGCCCTTGACGAAGACGATCCGCTTTCCGTTCGGCGACCAGCTCGGCTCGAAGGAGCTCCCGTTCTGCGTCAGCCGGCGCTTGTCGCCGCCGCCCGCCTTCATCGTCCAGACGTCGCCCTGGATCGCGTCGACGAAGGCGATCCGGTTGCCGTCGGGCGACCACGAGGGCCCGACGTCGAAGCCGTCGGTCACCCGCTTGCGCTGCCCGCCGTCGGGGTCGATCGTGAAGATCCCGAGGTCGATCAGGCCCATGTAGGCGATCCGCCCGTTGCCTCCCGGCACGACGGCCTCGGCCGCGGGCGCGCACAGCGCGATGGCCGCGACGGCGCAGATCGAAGCGGGCAGCAGGAGTCTGCGCGGGGGCCGCGCCGAGGGAAGCTTCACGATCGGGACATTGTCCGTCTTCGCGTGGCGCCAAACCTCAGTACGGCCTACCGAATGCGGTCGCGCCGGAAGGTCCGAGGCCGGGGCGCTCCGACCCGTACCATCAGCGGTGGTGGAGGCGAACGCGGATTTCGATCCCGGCGCGGCGCGGTCGATCGGGGAAACGCTCAAGGCGAACCTTCGCCGCGCGTTGAAGGTGCGCGAGGAGGCACTGCGGGACATGCTCGTCGCGCTGCTCGCCGAGGGGCACGTGCTGATCGAGGATCACCCCGGCGTCGGCAAGACGGCCCTGGCGCGATCGCTCGCCCGCTCGATCCGGGCCGAGTTCTCGCGGATCCAGTGCACCGCCGACATGCTGCCCGCCGACGTCACCGGGACGATGATCTTCAACCAGCGCGAGGCGGTCTTCGAGTTCCATCCCGGCCCGATCTTCGCCAACGTCGTCCTCGTCGACGAGATCAACCGCGCCTCACCGAAGACGCAATCGGGCCTGCTCGAGTCGATGCAGGAGCGCCGGGTCACGGTCGACCAGCAAACCCATGAGCTCGCCCGGCCGTTCCTCATCGTCGCCACCCAGAACCCGGCCGAGTACGCCGGCACCTATCCGCTTCCGGAGGCGCAGCTCGATCGCTTCATGATCCGGATCGAGCTCGGCTACCCGGGCGCCGACGATGAGGCCGACATGCTCGCCGGCCACGCGGCCGGCGACCTCGTCTCCGAGCTCGAGCCGGTCGTCGATCTCGACGACGTGCGCCGCGCCCAGGTGGCGGCAGCGGCCGTCCACGGCAGCGCCGAGCTGCGCCGCTACGTCGTGGCCCTCGCCGAGGCGACCCGACGGGATCAGCGGCTCGAGCTCGGCGCGAGCCCCCGCGCGGCGCTGATGCTGTTCCGCGCGGCGAAGGCGGAGGCGGCCCTCGCCGGCCGCGATCACGTCCTCCCCGACGACGTCCAGGCGCTCGCGCCCGCGGTGCTCGCGCATCGCCTCCTGCTCGCGCCCGGCGTGCCGGAGTCGGAGCGGGCCGCGGTCGTCGCCGATGCCGTCGAGAGCGTCCCGGCCCTCTGAGTGGCGGGCGCGGCCACAGCGCTGCGCCTCGGGGTCGCGCTGGTCGCGGGCGGCGTCTTCTTCGCCGCGCCCGTCGTGCTGCTGCCCGGTGCGGCGCTGATCCTGCTCGTCGGCGGCTGCGCGCTGTGGGCCCGCCTCGGGGTCCGGGGGGTCACCGCCCGGCGCAGCGGCGTGCCCACTCAGGTCACCGAGGGCGACCGCTTCGAGGTCGTCGTCGACGGGATCAGCGGCTGGCTGCCGCTGTTCGGCCGGATCGAGGACGAGGCCGCCGCGGCGCCCGCCCGGATCCGGGTCCTGCGCCCGCGCTCGGCGTTCACCGTCCGCCTCCAGGGCTCGGTTCCACGCCGCGGGCGGCACCGGCTCGCCGCTCCCGTCATCCGGATCGGCGATCCGCTCGGGGTCGCGTCGGCGAGCGTCGTCGCGGGCGCTCCGGCGACGATCCTCGTCCTGCCGCGGATCGAGCCGCTCGGCGGCTCGTCCGGCGACGAAGGCCCGGCGGTCGGGCGCCGAAGCCGCGGGATCGGCGAACTGGCGGCCGGCGGCGAGCGGGAGTCCTCCGCCGATCCCGAGCTCGACGGCGTCCGCCCCTACCGCCCGGGGACCAAGGCGACGCGGATCTACTGGCCTGCGCTCGCCCGCGGCGCCGAGCTCGCCGAGCGCCACCTCGTCGCCGCCGGTGACGCCGCGCCGCTCGTCGCCCTCGACCCGTCGGGCGCCGGGAGCGCGGACGACCTCGACCGCACCGTCCGCGCCGGCGCCTCGCTGCTCGCGCACCTCGGCCGCCTCGGCGGCTGCGACCTCCTGATCGGCGGCTCCCGGCAGCGGCTGGGCGCCGGTCGCGACCCGCGTGCGTGGACCAGCGCCCTCGCGGCCCTCGCCGTCGTCGACGGCACGGAGGGTGCGCCTCGGCTCGCCTCCTCCGACCTGCGCTCGCCGGTGCTCTGGGTCGCCGCGGCCTCCGCGCCGCGGCCTCCGCGCGGGCTCACCCGCGGCTGGGTCGTCGCTCCGCAGCCGCTGCCGGGCGCACCCGTCGAGTTCACCGTGGCCGGGTGCTCGGGACATCCGCTCGCGGTTCGCTCGCTCGGGAGGGCGGCCGCATGACGCGGGTCCGGCTCGGCGCGTTCGCCGGGATCGGCGTCCTCGCGGCGTTGCAGTGGGCGACGCTCCTCGCCAATCCGCCGACGGCGCGGCTGCTCGGGGTCGTGGCCGTCGCCGTGCTCCTCGGCGTCGCGCTCGACGGGCTGCGGGGAATGCCGCCCGCCCGCCGTCGCCTCGCCGCCGCCGGCCTCGTCCTCGCCGCGACCGTCGCCGCGCTGCTCGTCCTCGGCCTTCCGGCGCGGACGCTGGTTCCCTGGGGCTGGGACCGTCTCAGCGCCGGGATCGACCTCGGGCTCACCGGGCTCGGCGGGAAGTTCGACTACCCGTTCACGGGGCCGGAGGAGTGGGCGCGGCTCCTGCTCGTCGTCGCGATCGTGCCGCTGACGCTCGCCGCCGCCGTCCTCGCGTTCCGCCCCGGTCGCGATCCCGCCCGCGTCCCGATTGCGGGGCTCGTCGTGGCGGTGGCCGCGTTCGCGATCCCCGCCGCGGCCCGGCCGACCGAGGCACCGTTGCTCTGGGGGATGGCGCTGCTCCTCCTCGTCGCCGCCTGGCTCTGGGGCGAGCGTGCTCGGGCCCTGCCCGCGCTCGCCGTCGTCGCCGGATTCGGGGTCGCCGCGGTTCCGGTAGCGACGAGCCTCGCCGCCGAGGACCCGCCGATCGACTACCGGACGTGGACGCTGCCGGGCACCGAGAAACCGACCACGTTCGACTGGGAGCCCGACTACGGCCCGATCGACTGGCCTCGGACCGGCGAGCTCCTGTTCCGGGTCGAGGCCGATCGCCCGTCGTTCTGGCGCGCGACCGTCCTCGACGAGTTCTACGGCGCCGGCTGGCGGCGCTCGGGCGCCGGTGGCGCTCCCGTGCCGGCCGAGCCGCCGCCCGGTCCGGTCGATCCCGCCGACGCGGACTCGGTCCGGACCGCGAAGTTCTCGATGCTCGGCATCGAGAGCCCGCTGCTGATCAGCCCGGGCACGCCGCTCGACGTCAGGGGGGTCGACGACGGCGACCGCGACAGCGACGGCAGCATCCATCTCGACGACCCGCTGCAGGCCGGCGCCTCCTACACGGTCACGGCATGGAGCCCGGACGCCCACCCGCCCGAGCTCCGTGCCGCCTCCCGCCGCTACCCGATCTGGCTCTCCTCCTACACCCAGGTCGCGTTGCCCGCGCACGCCGACCTCGAATCGATCGTCGCTCCGGCCCACATCGGGATTCCGCCGTGGGGCAGGAGCGCCGGCAGGGCCGAGGCGCGACGGAAGATCGACGCGACCGCCTACGCGCAGGTCGCCCGCCTCGCCGAGCGGCTGACCGCGGGCGAGAGGAACGGCTACGACGCCGCAGTGGCGATCAACGACCACCTCCGCACCACCTACGCCTACGACGAGAAGCCGCCGGAGAGCCGGCTGCCGCTGCGCGCCTTCCTGTTCCAGGACAAGCGCGGCTACTGCCAGCAGTTCTCCGGCGCGATGGCGCTGATGCTGCGGATGGTCGGCGTCCCCGCCCGGGTCGCGACCGGGTTCGCGCCCGGCACGCCGCTCGCCAACGGCCGCGGCTTCGAGGTGACCGACCTCGAGGCCCACTCCTGGGTCGAGGTCTACGTCAACAGCATCGGCTGGCTTCCGTTCGATCCGACGCCGCCGACGACGCCGGCCTCGCTCGAGGTCCGCGGACCCGCCTCCTTCGGGATCGGGGCGAGCGAGTTCGGGGGCGGAGACGGCGGGCGGGGAGGCGAACGCGCCGGGAGCAGGGCGGCCGGGGGCCCGGCGCCCGCCGCCGCGGGCGGGGGAGGGGGCTCGCCCGTCTCGCCGCTCGGGCTCCTCGCCGTGCTCTCGGCGGCGGTCGTCGCCGTCCCGCCGATCCGTTCCCTCCGCCACCGCCGTCTGCCGCCCGCCGAGGCGGCCGACCGCGAGGTCGCCGAGCTGCGGCGCGTCCTCAGCCGGACCGGCTGGTCGCGTGGCTCGGCGACGCTGCTCGTCGTCGAGGGTCGCCTCCGCGGCGCCCGCCACGAGGCCGCCGCCGGCTACGTCCGACGCTTCCGCGACCGCCTCTACGGGACCGGCGCGAGGCCCGCACCCTCGCTCCGCGACCGCCGTCGCCTGCGCCGGGACCTCGCCGCCGGCGGCGGCCTCATGACGCGGCTGCGCCTGCTGGCCCTGATCCCGCCCGGGGCTCCTCCTCGGCTGCGCCGCGGGAGGGGAACAGGACGTAGCCGATGACGATCGCGATCGCCGCGCCGAGCACCGTGTCGGCGAGGCGGTGGCCGGCGGGGTCGGTGAAGCCGGGAGCCAGCACCTCCGTCACCGCGATCGCGAAGACGGTCGTCGCCATCGTCAGCACCGCCGGGTTGCGGAGGATCCAGGCGAGGCCGAGGTCGAGCACGATCAGCGCCGCGACGATCAGCTGATCGTCGTTCAGGGGCAGGGCGATCAACGCGAGCAGGCCGATGCCGAAGAACGTTCCGACCGTTCGGACGATGGCCGTGTTCCATGCTGCGCGCTGCTCGGGCTGGAGGACGACGAAGATCGTGAGCATCACCCAGAGCGCATCGCGATTCTGCGACGCCTCGTAGATGGCCATCCCGATCCCGAGGGCGATCCCGCGCCGGAGGCCGTAGCGAACCCTCGGGTCGTCGAGGTCGCGAGCCATGCGTGCCAGCTCCCCGATCGCCCGGTGCGCCCAGACGCCGCCGACGGGCGCCGAGTCGTCGACGCGGCTGATCAATCGGGCGAATGCCATTCCCCAGGCGGCGCCGACCGCCGCGGCCAGGGCCACCTTGCCGAGTGGCTGGTCGATCCCGGTCCCGACCGCTGCCGGGATCACGTAGGCGGTTGCGAGCAGGGCGCCGAGCAGCGTGGCAACGCCGCCGCTGGCGGCCAGCAGCCCCGACGCGAACGCGACGAACGCCATCGCGAGCCCGGCCCATAGCGGGTGCCCGGCCACCAGTGCCGCGAGTACGGCGAAGGCGACCGCAACGACCGCCACCCACAGCGCCGCCACGCGGCCCTGCTTTCGCGGCAGCACCGATCCCGCCGCGGCCACGAAGATCGCCGCGACGCATGCTCCGAGCGCCGCGCGCGGCGGGGCCACCAGCGATCCGAGCCCGAGCCCGCCCGCACCGGCGACCGCGGCAACCGCCGACACCTTCCAGAGCAGTGGCGCGTCGCGTGAGCCGAGCGCCTCCCGGATTCGAGCCAGCACGGCGCGAGCCTACCGACGCCGGCCCGCCCGTGACCGGAAAGTCGGTGCACTTTCTCGGTCCCCGACCGAGTTATCGCACCGAAGTCGCCCGCCGGCCGAAGCCCGGCGCCCGCTCAGCGGATCTGCGCCCGGCGGACCAACTGCCGCAGCGTCTCCGCCTTCGCCGCGGTCGAGCGGGCCACGATGCCCGTGAAGGCGACGCGGCCGTCGGCGGTGCCGTAGATGAACTCGCCACCGGCCTCCCTGGCGGGCGCGCCCCAGATGCCCGGCGCGATCCGCTTCGCCTCGCCGCGGAGGACCGATGCCGGCATCCGCGGTGCGATGGCGCCGGCGCGGTGGCGCTCCAGCGTGCTGGCGATCAGCGCGATGCCGCCGTCGCCGAAGACGGCGGAGACGCGGCGGCGGCTGCCGTCGGGGTCGTCGCGGCGGATGCACCACTGCCAGGTCCGCGCCCGCGTCACCGGCTGGCCCGAGCGGCGGAGGGCGGCATCGGGGTCGTCGCCGAGGCGGATCTGCTTGCCGAGGCCGCGGCCGGTGAAGAAATAGCCGCGGTCGAAGTCGCAGGAGACCGGCGCGATCCCGTCGGCCCGCTCCCACATCTGCAGGTAGGCCTCGGCGCCGCGGCCCATGTCATCGACGATCTCGTCGCCGGCGAGCTGGCGCAGGTCCTCGATCCAATCCGGGTAGAGGCCGTAGTGGGAGACGCCGTCGGCGTTGATGTCGAAGAGCCGCTCGCCGGAGCGCTGGCGGTCGATCGTGACGCTGCCGTCGAACGACTTGAACGGGTAGGTGACGGTGTTGCCGGTGTCGAGCCCGCGCGCGTGGCCCTGGTGGCCGAGCCCGTTCATGTCGGCGCCGTAGCCGACGCCGAAGTACCGCTTGCCGGAGAAGTCGTCGCGCAGCGTCCGCCACTTCTCGACGAACGCCTCCGAGTCGCCCGCGTAGGGCGTGACCATGCCGCCGAGCCTGTAGATCCGCGGGATCGTGTTCTTGGTGCTCCAGCTGTGGGAGGAGATGACGCCGGGGTAGTCGTTCGCCTCGAGCAGGTTGAGCGCGGCATCACGGCCATAGACGCTCATGTGGTCGGGGTCGAAGATCATCTTCCGGTCCATGATCTGGCGGATCGCGTAGGCGCCGAGGTCGGTCAGCCCGCGCTGGTTGCAGAGCGGCTCGGCCGGGTAGATCGGCGTGATCCCGGGGGCGAGCAGCGCTCCGAGCCCGTTCGAGATCAGCGCGTCGTCGTTGTGGATCGTGGTCGGCGACTTGTCGCTGTTCTCGCCGTCGGCGCAGTGCTCCATGTCCCAGAAGTGGCCGGTCGCGTAGAAGTTGCCGGTGTTGGTGATCGTTCCCGTCGTGCCGCTGTCGCCGGCGACGCCGGTCAGCGCGTTGTCGAACTTGTTCGTGATCTCGAGCTGGCGGACGCCGACCCGGTGCAGGTGGTCGAGCTCACGGACGATGTCGGTGCGGTCGCACTGCGGAACGTAGTTGCGCTCGCCGCAGCCGAACGGCTCCGAGACCTCCATGCCGAGCACGACCCCGAGCTTGCCCTGGTTGGCGACCCGCCGCGCCTCGTAGGGGTTGGTGACGATCCGGAAGAAGCCCTTGCCGGGTCCACCGGCCTGCGCGTCGATGTAGTCCTGCATCTTGTAGATGTCGCGCGCCTGCAGGTAGACGCTGTCCATCTCGTCGCAGCCGTTCTTCTTGAGTGGGTAGAGCTCGCAGAGCGCCCGGTTCTCGACCAGCAGGTTCACGTAGATCCGCAGGCCGCCGCGCCAGGCGCGCTCGATCCAGCGCCAGTACGACTGCTCGTGGGTCAGCGACTGGGAGTGCGGCCAGTCCGCGAACGTCGGCCAGCCGACCGGGTCGTGGGTGCCGACCGGATTGCCGTACGACACCGTGTTCTCGAGCACCGCCCCGGCGCCGTTCGGATAGTGGTCGGGGCAGTCCTGGAGCGCGTACGGCGCGCCGTAGCGGCTCCACGGCTTGCCGCAGTGCGCGCGGCCGCCGAGGAACTCGAACGCCATCCCGTGCATGTGCCCCTCAGCCAGCCCGGACACCTCGCCGTAGAGCGGGGAGCCGGTCGCCGGGGCGCCGGAGACGTTCAGCTCGACCTCCGGATAGGCCGGGCACCCGCCGGCGGCGACGAGGCGGAACCGCTCCGCACTCGCCGCCGGCACGGTCCGCACCGACCCACCGACGCCGGTGCCGAGACCCTGGCCGGTGCCGATCGAGGTCAGCGCGAAGCTGCCCCCGCTTCCCGTCACCTTCCAGTCGGCCTTCGGGCTCGGATCGCTCAACGGCTGGATCGGGCCGAGCAGCGAGATCCCGAGGAACATCCGGTCGCTGTCGTAGAGCATGTAGGAGCCGAGGTCGGTGGCCTGCAGCCGGAACGGCTCGCCCCCGTTCGGCGAGCCCGCGGTCGCCGCGTACCCGCCGGCGCCCTTGGCCACGTACTTGCCGTTGGTCGGCGACTGCAGCGCGAAGCATCCGTGGGCGAGCGAGTAGCGATCGTCCGTGCTCGCCGCCCCGGCACGGCCCGGCATGAGCAGGAGCAGGATCGCCAGCGACGCCGCCGCGGCGACGAAGCCGATTCTCCCTGTGCGCCCCAAACGCAACCCCATGCCTGCCATGTCCCAATCGGCACGATAACCGGAAACACAGGAAGTTTGATTGACTACAAAGTCAGGTGGTACCTGAGCAGCCCACGAGGAGAGGGCTCGCGCGCCGCACCAGGGCGCTCGGGATGTTCGTCGGCCTGATCGCGCTGACCGTTCTCGCGGGTTGCGGCGGCGGCGACTCCTCCGACACCACCGACGCCACGGTTGCCACCGGCGAGTCGATGAACCTCGATGTCCTCGTCTACAACATCGAGTATTCGGGCGACGAAACCACCGACGCGGTGATCAGGGACATCGACGCCGACGTCGTCGGGGTGCTCGAGTCCTACGAGCGGCTGCCGGAGATCGCGAAGCGGACCGGCTACCCGTACTGGAACACCTCGCTGCAGATCCTCTCGAAGTACCCGATCCTCGAGGCGTCGGGCGCCGACGGCCTCTACGCGATGCTCGAGGTGAAGCCCGGATACGTGATCCCCTTCTTCAACGTCCACCTCGACTACGTCGACTGGGGGCCGAACAAGCTCGTCAAGGGCGTGCCCGTCGACGAGGTGATCGCGAACGAGAACGCCGTCCGGACCGACTCGCTGGAGCGGCCGATGGCGGCGATGAGCGACCTCCTCGACCAGGGCTACCCGATCTTCCTCACCGGCGACTTCAACGAGCCCTCGAGCCTCGACTACACCGAGGAAGCGGTC
>JADFCZ010000128.1 GCA_018263295.1 Conexibacter sp. | reverse complement strand
GTCGTCAGCGGGCGCGGGCGGCGGGGGTCGAGCCACCGCCTCCGCACTCGCTGCGCTCGCGCTGAGTGTCGGCGGGGCCTCGACCCCCGCCGCCCTCCTGCGTTCTGAGGGAGTTCAGGCACGACTGTGGGAGATGAGCGAGGGGTGCTCGCCATCGATCGGGATCAGGGCTGCATAGCAACCACAATCCCGATCAACACCCCGGCCACGGACCCTCCCCAGCCAACCAACTCCCACCCCACCGCAAACCCCCGGGCCGACACGCCAGTCCCCAAGGGTCTGGCGGCGGGTGCCGGGGGGAGGGATCCCATCGGCCGAGCAATGCCGGTGGCGCAGGTCGATGGGATACCCCCCGGCAGGACCCGCCGCTCTAAAACAGCCCGCCAGGACCGCCGAACGAAACCGTCCGCCCCGGACCGCCGAAACGAAACCCTCCGCCCGGACCGCCGAAAACGAAACCCAAAGCCAACGAGCCCGAACCCCCGAATAGGCTCATGGGGTGGATCTGGGAGCCACCATCTTCTCGACCGGATGGGCGTCGGGGGTCAACTCCTACGCGACCGTGCTCGTGCTCTGCCTGCTCGGGCGGGCCGGAGTCGGTGAGGTTCCCGAGGGCTTCGACCAGAACTGGGTCCTGTACGCGGCGGCGGGGATGTTCGCCGTCGAGTTCTTCACCGACAAGGTCCCGTTCGTCGACTCCGCATGGGACACGATCCACACGGTGGTCCGGCCTCTGATCGGCGCCGTGGTGGGGTTCTCGTTCGCCGGCGAGAGCGGCGTCGACGGGATCGAGGAGGCGCTCGGCGGCGGGGTCGCCGGTCTCACGGCTCTGGCGAGCCACTGCGTCAAAGCCGGGCTCCGCCTCGGCGTCAACACCTCGCCCGAGCCGGCCTCGAACATCTTCGTCAGCCTCGCCGAGGACGGGACCGTCGCCGTGGTGACCGTGCTGGCGATCAAGTACCCGGAGCTCGCGGCGCTGATCGCCGCCGTCCTGCTGATCTCCGGCGGACTGCTGATGCTGCTGCTCTGGAAGCGGGTGGTCCATCCGGGCTGGGTCCGCCTCCGCGGCCACTACCGCGAGCGCCGCGGCGTCCCGTGAGCCGGCCAGCCGTAGCCAATAGGCTGCGCGCGGAACTCGAAACGCGGAGGTGCGGACATGTCACTTGAGCAGTCGTTGGCAGGGCTGAAGGAGACCGAGGGCGGGGGGTCCTTCTCGCTCCAGAACTCGAAGATGCTGAAGGTGGAGCTGGCCGACGCGACGATCCAGGCGAAGCTCGGCTCGATGGTCGCCCATCAGGGCGACGTGAAGTTCGAGCACGCCGGCAGCGGCGGCATGGGCCGGTTCATGAAGAAGGCGATGACCGGTGAGGGCACCGACCTGATGAAGGTCTCCGGCAGCGGCGAGGTCTTCCTCGCCGATCTCGGGCAGGACATCCAGCTGCTCCGGCTCGAGAACGAGTCGATCACCGCGAACGGCGCCAACGTGCTCGCATTCGAGGACGGCATCGAGTGGGACATCAAGCGCGTCGAGGGTGTCTCCGGGATGCTCGGTGGCGGTCTCTACAACATGCACCTCTCGGGGACCGGCTTCGTGGCGATCATCTCCGACGGCCCCCCGGTCCTGATCGAGGTCGCCGGTGAGTCGACCTTCGCCGACCCGCAGGCGGCGATCACCTGGTCGAGCGGGGTCAAGTCGTCGGTCAAGGCGGACATGAACATGAAGACGCTGATCGGCCGCGGCTCGGGCGAGACCGTTCAGCTCAGCTTCTCCGGCCAGGGCTGGGTGCTGGTCCAGCCATCGGAGGGCAGGATCACCGGGACCGGCGCGGGCGGGAGCGGCAGCAGCGGCGGTGCGGCGGGGAGCCTCGGCAAGCTGCTCGGCGGCTGAGCCGGAAACGAACACGATCAGGAGAGCGATGAGCGAGCAGACCAAGTACCTCCTCGGCGAGGACCGGATCCCGACCCACTGGGTCAACCTGATGCCGGACCTGCCCGGCGAGCCGCTGCCGCCGCTGAGCCCGGCGACGATGGAGCCGGCCGGGCCGCCGGACCTGGCGCCGATCTTCCCGATGGCGCTGATCGGGCAGGAGGTGTCAGCCGATCCCGAGATCGAGATCCCCGACGAGGTCCGCGAGATCTACTCGCTCTGGCGGCCGACGCCGCTGTTCCGCGCGCGCCGGCTCGAGAGGGCGCTCGATACCCCGGCGCACATCTACTACAAGTACGAGGGCGTCTCGCCGGCCGGATCGCACAAGCCGAACTCCGCGGTTCCCCAGGCGTACTACAACCGCGAGGCCGGGATCCGCAAGCTCGTCACCGAGACCGGCGCCGGGCAGTGGGGCAGCTCGCTCGCGCTCGCGTGCAAGCTGTTCGGGCTCGAGTGCGAGGTCTTCATGGTCGGCGTCTCCTACGACCAGAAGCCCTATCGGCGGGCGATGATCGAGACCTGGGACGCGACCGTCCACCGCAGCCCCTCCGATCTCACCGAGGCCGGGCGCTCGCAGGCCTCGCACCCGTCCGGCAGCCTCGGGATCGCGATCTCCGAGGCGGTCGAGATCGCCGCCGGCGCCGACGACACCAACTACTCGCTCGGCTCGGTCCTCAACCACGTCTGCCTGCACCAGACGGTGATCGGGCAGGAGTGCCTCGAGCAGCTCGAGCTGGCCGGCGAGTATCCCGACGTGGTCATCGGATGCGTCGGCGGCGGATCGAACTTCGCCGGCGTCGCGTTCCCGTTCCTCCGGCGCAAGCTCCGCGAGGGCGGCGACACCCGGTTCATCGGGGTCGAGCCCGCGGCCTGCCCGACCCTGACGAAGGGTGAGTACCGCTACGACTACGGCGACACCGTCGGGATGACTCCGCTGATGCCGATGTACACGCTCGGCCACGACTTCGTCCCGCCCGAGCTCCACTCCGGCGGGCTTCGCTACCACGGCGACTCGCCGCTGGTCAGCGCGCTCGTCAAGGCCGGGGCGGTCGAGGCTCAGGCGGTCGCGCAGACGAGCGCCTTCGCCGCCGCGGTCCAGTTCGCCGGCGTCGAGGGGATCCTCCCGGCGCCGGAGCCGGCGCACGCGATCCGGGCCGCGATCAGCGAGGCGGAGGCGGCGCGGGAAGCGGGCGAGAAGCGGGTGATCCTGTTCAACCTCTGCGGCCACGGGCATTTCGACATGTCCGCCTACGACGCCTACCACCGCGGCGAGCTGACCGATCTCGAGTTCTCCGAGGCGGACATGGAGGCGGCCCTCGCGAGCCTGCCTGAGACCCCGTCGATAGCCTGACCCGCCGATGGAACGTTCTCCTCACGCCGCCAAGGTCCTGATCGGCGCGCTCGTCGTCCTCGTCGCCGTCGTCGCGGTCGTCCTGATCGCACGCTCCGGCGGCGACGACGACTCCGGCGACGCCGGGTCGATCTCCACCGACACTTCGACGAAACCGGAGATCCCGGTGCCCTCCGGGGAGCCGCCCACCGGCCTCGAGTCGACCGACATCGTCGAGGGCGACGGCGACGTCGCCGAGACCGGCGACACCGTCAAGGTCCAGTACGTCGGCGTCGACTACTCGACCGGCGAGCAATTCGACGCCTCCTGGGACTCCGGCCAGCCGTTCACCTTCCAGCTCGGTGGCGGCCAGGTGATCCCGGGTTGGGACCAGGGCGTCACCGGCATGAAGGTCGGCGGCCGCCGCGAGCTGATCATCCCGCCCGACCTCGCCTACGGCGCCCAGGGCTCGCCGCCGGCGATCGGCCCCGACGCGACGCTGATCTTCGTGATCGACCTGCTCGACGTGAAGTCGGGCTGAGCCGATGCGACTCCGGGGGGTTGCGTGCGGGCTTCTTGCGATGGCCGCTGCGGGCGTCATTCTCGGCTGCGACTCCGGCGAGACGACCGACGGTGAGGGCTCGGCCGGCATCGAGATCCCCGTCGAGCCGCCGAGCCGTGAGCGTGCCCCGTTCCCGACGCCGACGGAGGGGCGGCCGTTCGCGCCGCCGCCGCCCACCGTCCTCGTCAGCGGCGTGACGGCCGAGGGGCGCGACTCCGACTGGGTGCTCTACGGAACGAGCAAGGGCCCGTGCGTGATCAAGTTCTACCCGGAGCCGCGAAACGGCGAGGGCGGCGGCGCGTGCGGCGAGGGTGTGATTCCCGATCGGGTCGCCGGCGGCATCGACGACTGGGGATACTCCAGCGACGAGGGCGTCGGCTCGGCGACCGGCTTCATCGGCCCGGGCGTCGACTCGGTTCGGGTCGAATTCGACGGCGTCGACGAGGTGACCGACGAGATGGTCGCGGCCGCCTGGATCCGTCCGGACGCCCTCCGCGCCACGCGCAGCCGCCCGCCAATCGGGTTCTTCGCCGCCTGGCTGCCGGACGGCGTGGGCCCGGACGACGTCACCGTCACCGCGCTGGACGACCAGGGCGACGAGGTCGGTGCCACGTCCTGGCCCGACTTCTGACCCGCCGGAACTAGTCCTCGAACAGCGCGTAGCCGTAGGCGCCGCGCTTCGACGCGAGCTTGGCGATCGCCGTCATCCGCTCGTCGTCGTTGTGCTCGAGCGCGTTGAGGTTCCCGCGGACGCGCCGGGCGGCGCGGTCGCAGAACGTGTCGGCGATGTAGCGCTCCTGTCCTGACGGCTCGACCCCGTCGTTCTCGAAGATCGAGCTGACCCGGCTGAGGACGGCGACCTGCGCGTAGACGTCGGCGACGGCGTCGGCGAGACGCTTCTGGGCGAGCTGGCGCATCGTCACCTCCTTCTTATGTCTGCGGATCAACGCCTCGGTGGCGCCGGTCAGTTCCTTGACCTGATCGCCGACCGCGTCGGCGTGCTTCGAGAGCTCGGGGTGCGCCATCGAGATCCGCTCGGGCCGGACCTCGCGCTTGACCCGGCCGGCGGCGTAGTCGGCGAGGACGCCGATCGAGCGGATCGGGTCGTTGAGGCCGATCTCGCCGAGGCCGGAGAGCCGCTCGCCGACCGGCTTCATCGCCGAGAGCGCGATGAAGGCCCGCATCACGTCGTTGGCGCCCTCGAAGATCGGGAAGATGCGGATGTCGCGCATGATCTTCTCGTAGGGCTCGGTCCGCATGTAGCCCTCGCCGCCGCGCAGCTGCAGCGCCCGATTGGCCGCATACCAGAGGAACTCGGTGCCCGAGACCTTGCAGATCGCCGACTCGAGCGAGTAGTCCTCGACGCCCTGATCGACGAGGCCGCAGGTCAGGTACGCCATCGACTCGAGTCCGAAGAGGTAGGTGACCATCCAGCCGATCTTCTCCTGGACGAGCTCGAACTCGGCCAGCGACTGGCCGAACTGGCGCCGCTCCTTGGTGTGGTCGATCGTCAGGTCGAGGAGCTTCTTCGCCGCGCCGACCGAGCCGGTGCCGAGCCCGATCCGGCCGTTGTTGAGGATCGACATCGCGATCCTGAAACCGTCGCCGGGCTCGCCGAGGACGTTCTCGGGCGGGACGCGGACGTCGTTGAAGTAGAGGCGCCGGAGGTCGTTCCCGCGCAGGCCCATGGTGTCGTAGCGCTCGCCGACCTCGAAGCCGTCCATCCCCTTCTCGAGGATCAGGGCGATGTGGCGGTCCTCGCCGTTCACCTCCGCGCGGGCGAACGCGGTGAAGACGTCCCCCTTGGAGCCGTTGCCGATGTAGCGCTTCTCGCCGTTGAGGACCCATGAGCCGTCGGGCTGCAGCACCGCCCGCGAGCGCAGGTGGTAGGCGTCGGATCCCGCCTCGGGCTCGGTCAGGGCGAAGCCCGCGAGCTTGCGGCCGGTCGCGAGGTCGGGCAGGAACCGCTCCTTCTGCTCCTCGGTCCCGAACAGGACGATGCCCTTGTAGCCGATCGACTGGTGGACGCCGAGGATGATCGAGAGCGTCCCGTCGATCTGGGCGAAGGTTTCGAAGACGCGCGCGTACCCGGTCTGCGAGAGCCCCTGGCCGCCGTACTTCTCGTCGACGTAGAGCCCGCAGAGGCCGGCGTCCCCGAGCTCGCGGATCCGGTCGTCGCCGATCCAGCGGTCCTCCTCGACCCTGCGATGGTCGATCGAGTCGCCGATCGCCCGCGCCCGGGCGCAGAGCTCGCGGACCTTGATCTGCTCCTCGGCGTCCGGCTCGGGCCAGGGGAACACCATCTCCTCGTGGATCTCGCCGAGCAGGAGCGACTTGGCGAACGACGAGGCGGCCTTGCCGCTCTCGGGCTTCTCGACGACGCTGGACTCCATCTGACGGCTCCTCCGGTCGGGCTCGGGCTGATCGTGGCGCTGCCGTCGAGCCTAGACGACGGCGTTAAACCCACCTACCCGGCCGGGACGGGCTACGAAACCGCGTCGAGGCGGTCGGCGATCAGCTCCGCCAGGGCGAGCGAGGACGTCGCCGCCGGCGATGGCGCGTTACGGACGTGGACGGCGTGCTCGGTCTCGGAGACGACGAAGTCGTCGATCAGCGAGCCGTCGCGGGCGATCGCCTGCGCCCGGACGCCGGAGTGGGAGGAGCGCTCGACGTCCTCGCGGCGGAGCTCGGGTACGTAGCGCCGGCACTCGGCGACGAAGGAGTCGATGCTGACTGCGTGGCGGAGCTCGGTGACTCCGGTCCGCCAGTGGCGCCGCATCATCTTCCGCGTGCCCGGCCAGAGCAGGCTCTCGGCGAGGTCGCGGGGGACGACGCGGCGGAGCCGGTAGGCGTCGCGGGCGCCGACGAACAGCGCCGTCGGCCCGAGCAGCACGGTGCCGTGCGGGTCGCGGGTCAGGTGCATGCCGAGGAACGGCAGGTCCGGGTCGGGCACCGGGTAGATGTTCGCCCGCACCAGGCCCGCGCGCTCCGGCCGCAGCCGCAGGTAGGCGCCGCGGAACGGGACGACCCTCGGGTCGGGATCGGCGCCGGCGGCGACGGCGAGGCGGTCGGCCCACGGGCCGGCGCAGAGGACGACCTTCGCGGCCTCGGTGCGACCGCCGGAGTGCGCGAGCGTCACCGACGCCCCCGCCGGTGCCATCGACCGGATTTCGCAGCCGGTCACGATCCGCCCGCCCGCCGCCTCGAAGTCGGCCGCGAGGGCCTGCGTGACCGCGCGATAGTCGACGACGCCGGTCGCCGGCGAGTGCAGCGCCGCGATCCCGTTCGCGTACGGCTCGACCTCGCGCAGCTCGGAAGGGTCGATCCGGCGCAGCCCGGGCACCCCGTTCGCCAGCCCCCGCCGTTCGAGCTCGTCGAGCTGCGGCAGCTCGCTCTCGCGGGTCGCGACGATGACCTTGCCGTCGCGGCGGGCGTCGATGCCGCGCCCGGCGCAGTACTCGTAGAGCCGCCGCGCTCCCTCCACGCAGAGCCTCGCCTTCAGCGACCCCGGCGCGTAGTAGATCCCGGCGTGGATCACCCCGCTCGAGTGGCCGCTCTGGTGGACCGCCGGCTCGCCCTCGCGCTCGAGCACCACGATCTCCGCGCCGGCATGGCGCCGCTTGAGCTCGCGAGCCGCAGCGACGCCGACGATCCCGCCACCGACGACGCAGATGTCGCAGCGGGGAGGGGCGTTCGGGCTCACGGGGCATCACGGTAATGAGCGCCTCGCCGCCTTCGCTGGTTCAATCGTGGACATGGGAGAGGCGAATCGCAAAGGGCTTCGCAGCCGCGGAGCCTCCACCGTGCTCGCGATCATCGGTGCGATCCTCGCCCTCGTCGGCGGGTTTCTCCTCTACGCGAGCCAGGAGCTCTTCAACCCGGACAACCTCGCCGCCAACGCCCGGACGGCGCTCGACGACGAGAGGACGAGGCTCGCGATCGCCCAGCCGATCGTCGACGGGATCGTCGACTCGGGCTCCGGCGAGCTCGTCAACGCGCGCCCGCTGATCGAGTCGATCGTCGTCTCCGCGCTCGGCACGCCGCCGGCCAAGGCGGCGTTCTCGGAGGCGGTGAAGGCGATCGACACCAAGCTCGCCAACCGGACGCCGAACTCCCTGCTGCTCAACCTGACCGACGCCACCGTCGTGGCTGCGAAGGCTCTCGACGCCCTGGCGCCGCAGTTAGGCGCGGACGTGCCGAAGGAGCTGAACGACGTCAAGACGGCGATCCTCGGCTCCTCGATCACCGTCACCCCGCTGCGATTCGTCCATGAGGTCGACGTGTTCGGGATCGTCCTGCCGATCCTCGCCGTCCTGCTGCTGGCGCTCTCCGTCTATGTCGCCCCGGTGCGGCGCAGAGGGGTCCAACGGGCCGGTCTCGCGCTCGGGGGCGCCGCGGTCGCGGGCCTCGTGATCCTCACGGTCGGCCGCTCGATCGCGCTCGCCCAGATCCAGGACCCGCTGTTTCGGGATGCGGCTTCGGCGACGTGGGACGCCCTCCTCGGCGGGCTCTACGTCTGGACGATCGGCGTCGGTGTGCTCGCGCTGCTGCTCGCCGCCGCAGCGCGGTTCGGGGCCGCCGAGATCGATCCCCTCGAACCGCTCACGCGAGCCGCGTCCCTCATCCGCACCTATCCGGCGCGTCCCGGCCTCGGCGTCCTGCGGGGCCTGCTGATCGGAGCGATCGGCGTCTGGCTGATCGTCGATCCGCTCTCGGTGCTCTCGACCGTCGCGGTGCTCGCCGGCGGGTGGCTCGTCTACGTCGCGATCGTCGAGCTGCTCGGGATCCTCGCGCCGGTCGAGGCCGGCGCGCAGGGCGCCCGGCGCACATTCCGGCCGGCGCGCCTCGCCGCCGCCTTCGCGGTCGTCGCGGCCGTCCTGATCGGCGTCTTCGTGATCGGCGGCGAGCGGCGGACGGAGGCGCGCCCACCCGGCCCGCCGGAGGCCTGCAACGGCTACCCGCAGCTCTGCGGCAAGCGGATCGACCAGGTGACGATCCCGGCCACCCACAACTCCATGTCGGCCGCGGCGGAGCCCGGATGGTTCCTCCCGAACCAGCGTTACGGGATCATCCGCCAGCTCGACGACGGCATCCGCGGGCTGCTGATCGACACCCACTACGGGATCGGTCAGGCCGGCCGTGGCTTCGGCGGGGTCATCACCGACCTCGGCAAGGAGAACAAGACGCGCAAGGAGGTCGAGGAGGAGCTCGGCGCCGAGACGGTCGAGCGCGCCGAGGAGCTCGTCGGGCGACTCCGGTTCGGCGCCGAGCCGCAGGGCGACTCCGAGCCGTACCTATGCCATGTCCTCTGCGAACTCGGGGCGACGAAGCTCGACGTCGCGCTCGGCGAGATCTACGACTGGATGGTCGCCCACCCCGACGAGTTCCTCGTGATCGTGATCGAGGACGTCGTCTCTCCCGAGGAGACCGCGCAGGCCTTCCAGCGGGCGGGCCTGCTGCGCTACGCCTACACCCCGGACCCGAACACGGTGTGGCCGACGCTCGGCAACCTGATCGAACAGGACAAGCGGTTGATGGTCGTGGCCGAGCGGGACAGCGGCGACGGCCAGTTCCCCTGGTACACCCAGGCCTTCGACCTGATCCAGGAGACCCCCTACACGTTCAACAACGTCGGGCAGATCACCGGCCCCGAGAGCTGCCGCGAGAACCGCGGTGACGCCGGCAACCCGCTGTTCCAGATCAACAACTGGATCGAGAAGATCCCGCGCGATCCCCTGCTGCAGGGTGAGATCAACGCGCTCGACGTGCTCGGGGAGCGGGCGCGGATCTGCGCCCGGGTCCGCGACCTGGAGCCGAACATCATCGCCGTCGACTACTACAACGAGGGCGACGTCGTGGGGGTCGCGAAGGAGCTGAACGGGATTCCGGCGGACGCCGAGCCGGAGGTCAGGACCACGGGGTGATAGGAAGGAAGCGGTGAGCCCTCCGCCCAAGCCTCCGCTCCAGCCCCAGCTCGCCCGCTCGGCGAAGAAGATGCCGACCGGCGACGGCATCGCCTACGAGCCCAAGTACGACGGTTTCCGCGCGCTCGTGTTCCGCGGCGCCGGCGAGCCGTACGTGCAGTCGCGCGGCGGCAAGCCGCTCGGCCGCTACTTCCCCGAGCTCGACTTCCCGGCGGGCGACTACGTGATCGACGGCGAGCTCGTGATCCTCGGCGGCGACGGTGCCGAGGTCTTCGACGCGCTCCAGAACCGGATCCACCCGGCGGAGTCGAGGATCAACCGCCTCGCCGAGGAGACCCCGGCGCGATACCGCGCATTCGACCTGATCGCGCTCGACGGCGAGAGCCTGATGGACCGGCCGTTCGCCGAGCGCCGGGCCGCGCTGGTCGAGCTCGTCTCCGGGTTCGAGGGTGCAAGCGAAGACGGACCCGGGGGCTGGACCGTGGGCTCGATCGAGCTGACCCCGTTGACGCTGGACGCCGACGCGGCCGCCCCTTGGATGGAGACGGGGGAGGGGGTGATCGCCAAGCAGCTCGACGCTCCCTACTCGCCCGGCAAGCGGACGGCGATGGTCAAGATCAAGCGACTGCGGACGATCGACGCCGTCGTCGCGGGATGGCGGCCCGGCAAGGAGCCCGACACCGTCGGCTCGCTGATGCTCGGCCTCTACGACGGCGACGATCTCCGGGTGGTCGGCCACACGTCGGGTCTGAAGGCTGCTCAGAAGCGGGAGCTGGTCCAGACGCTCGCCCCCTACGAGACCGGCGACCGGGGCTCCGCCGACCCGAGCCGCTGGGCCGCCGACCGCGACCTCGAGTGGGTCTCGCTGCGGCCCGAGCTGGTGATCGAGGTCAGCTTCGACCACGTCAGCGCCGGGCGGATCCGCCACGGCGCCAAGATCCTGCGCTGGCGCGAGGACAAGGAGCCGGGCGCCTGCACGATCGATCAGTTGGACCAGTAGATCACCCCGGCGGAATGCTCCGTTTCGCGTCCGCTTCCGCCGGTCGGCGACCCGCTGTAGGGTCGCGGAAATGCTGGTCGGGTCTTCGAAGCAGCGGATGCCGCCGGGACCGCGCGGGCCGGCAGCGCTGAACACGCTGCGGCTCGTCCAGCGGCCGCAGGAGTCGATGACGGGCTGGCGGCGCCGCTACGGCGACATCTTCACCGTCCGCCTCCTGGTGTTCGGCACCGGCGTCTACGTCTCCGACCTCGACGAGATCAAGGCGATGTTCACCGGCGATCAGTCGACGCTGCGGGCGGGGGAGGCGAACGCGCCGCTGACGCCGGTGCTCGGACCGAAGTCGGTGCTGATCCTCGACGGACCCGAGCACCTGCGCCAGCGGCGACTGCTCCTGCCGCCCTTCCAGGGCTCGGCGGTCGAGCGCTTCCGCGAGGTGATCGCCGAGGTCGCCGCGGCGGAGGTGGCGCGGTGGTCGGTCGGCGACCGGTTCCGGATGCGCGACCGGATGCGCGAGCTCACCTTCGAGGTGATCGTCCGGGCCGTCTTCGGCGTCACCGAGCCCGAGCGGATCGAGCGGCTCCGGACGGCGCTGGTGGCCGTCATCGACTCGCAGACGGTGCTCCTCGTGCCGCAAGCTCTGCGCCGCGACTTCGCCGGCGTCGGCCCGTGGGCCGCCTTCCAGCGCCGCAAGCGGGCGGCCGATGCGCTGCTCTTCGAGGAGATCGAGCGGCGCCGGCGCGACGAGGACCTCGCCGAGCGCTCCGACGTGCTCTCGCTGCTGCTGCGCGCCCGCGACGAGGCCGGGCGGCCGATGAGCGACGCCGAGCTCCGCGACGAGCTGATGACGCTGCTGCTCGCCGGTCACGAGACCACGGCCACCTCGCTGGCCTTCGCGTTCGACCTCCTCCCGCGCCATCCGGAGGTCCTCGGTCGCCTCCGCGACGAGCTCGCGAGCGGCGACGACGACTATCTCGGAGCGGTCGTGACCGAGACGATGCGGGTCCGCCCGGTCCTCGACGCCGCCGAGCGGACGCTGACCGAGCCGCGCACCGTCTGCGGCTGGGAGCTCCCGGCCGGGATCCGCGTCTACCCGGCGATCCTCGCGGTCCACAACCGCGAGGACGTCTATCCGCAGCCGGAGCGGTTCCACCCCGAGCGCTTCCTCGCGGGGGACCCGCCTCCCTACGCCTGGATCCCCTTCGGCGGCGGGATCCGGCGCTGCATCGGTGCCGCCCTCGCCCAGGCGGAGATGGCCGAGGTCATCCGCACCGTCGTCGAGCGGGTCGACCTCGAGCCGGTCAGGCCCGAGCCCGATCCTGTCGTGATCCGCGGCATCACCATGGTCCCCCGGCACGGCGCCGAGGTGCGGGTGGCCCGCGTTCTCGGCAGGTGATCCGGCCCGAAGGCCGATACGTTTGGATCAGGGAATGGGGACGCCCGAGACACTCACCTACGAGGCCGACGGCCGGATCGCGCGGATCACGCTGAACCGGCCCGAGCGCGGCAACGGGATCACGCTGGCGATGCCGGCAGAGCTTGCGGCGGCGGTCGAGGAAGCGAACCTCGACCCGGCCGTGCACGCGATCGCGCTGGCCGGCAACGGCAACGGCTTCTGCGGCGGCTATGACCTCGGCGCCGCCGAGACGTTCGGCTCCGGTCCCGGCGCGGCGGGCACCGGCCGTCCCGACGACCCGGCCACGGTCGCGGCGAACCACGACCCGGACCGGACCTGGGACCCGGTGACCGACTTCCAGATGATGTCGCGCAACCTGCGCGGCTTCATGTCGCTGTTCCACTCCGACAAGCCGGTGATCTGCAAGGTCCACGGCTTCTGCGTCGCGGGCGGCACCGATATGGCGCTCTGCTCGGATCTGATCGTCGCCGAGGACCGGGTCAAGATCGGCTACCCGCCCGCCCGCGTCTGGGGGGTGCCGACGTCGATGCTCTGGGCCCACCGGATCGGCATCGAGCGGGCCAAGCGGTTGCTCCTCACCGGTGACTCGATCGACGGGACGACCGCGGTCGAGTGGGGCCTCGCGTCGGAGGCGGCGCCGCTCGCCGAGCTCGACGGCGTCTTCGAGGCACTGCTCGAGCGCGTCGCCCGGCTCCCGGTCAACCAGCTCGTCATGCACAAGCTCGCGGTCAACGCGCCGCTGCTCGGCCAGGGCCTCTACGGCAACCAGGTGATGAGCGTCTTCTTCGACGGGATCGCGCGCCACACGCCGGAGGGGTACGAGTTCGCGCGTCAGGCCGCCGCGGACGGGTATAGAGAGGCGGTACGTCGTCGCGACGAGCCGTTCGGCGACCACGGACTCTCATGAACCAGGTCGCCAGGGGCCCCGACATCCTCGACAACATCGCCGGACTGAGCTCCGCCGCCTGGACCTACGCGAGCCTCTCGGCGTGCTTCGAGCTCGGGATCGTCGGTGAGCTCGGCTCGCCCGTGACAGCCGCCGAGCTGGCGGCGCGGCTCGAGCTCGAAGAGGAGCTGGTCGAGGACCTGCTCGGCGTCCTCGTCGCCCTCGACGCCGTCGCGAGCGATCGCGACCGCTACGTCGCGACCCCCTCGTTCGAGACCTTTCGCGCGGGCTCGCTCGGGCGCGTCACCCGCGCCGGGATCCGCAGCGATCACCTGCAGACCGCCGAGGCCCTCCGCCGCGCCCGCGCCGGCGCCCTCGAGCCCGGGTGGGACCACCTCGATCCCGATGTCCTCGTCGCCCAAGGCGAGACGGCCGGCCTGTTCCGGCTCTCGGCCGAGCACGTGCTGCCCTCGCTCGACGGCCTCCGCGAGGCGCTCGAGCGGCCGGGAGCGATGTTCCTCGACGTCGGCGCCGGCGTCGGGGTGATCAGCTCCGAGCTCTGCATGGTCTACCCAGAGGTCGCCGCCGAGTGCCTGGAGCCGAACGCCGCCGCGCGGCGGATCGGCCGCGAGCGGGTCCGCACGGCCGGGCTCGGCGCCCGGATCTCGTTCCTCTCCCACGGCGTCGAGGAGCTCGACGCGATCCGCCGCTACGACCTCGCCGTCGTCCCTCAACCCTTCCTGCCGCCGGAGGCGTTCGCCGCCGGGCTCTCGCGCGTCGGCAGGGCGCTGCGCTCGGGCGGCTGGC
>JADFCZ010000127.1 GCA_018263295.1 Conexibacter sp. | reverse complement strand
CCAGCTCCCGATCGGCTCCGAGGACGCCCTGCGGGGAGTCATCGACCTGGTCGAGAACAAGGCCCTCGTCTACAAGGACGACCTCGGCACCGAGTTCGACACCGAGGACGTCCCGGCCGACATGGCCGACGCCGTCGAGGAGGCCCGCCATCACCTCGTCGAGGCCTGCGCCGACGCCGACGACGAGCTCATGGAGCTCTACCTCGAGGACGCCGAGATCCCCGCCGAGCGCCTCCGCGAGGCCCTCCGCGCCGCCACCCTGAAGCTGACGCTCACCCCGGTCCTCTGCGGCTCCGCCTTCAAGAACAAGGGCGTCCAGCCGCTGCTCGACGCGATCATTGCGCTGCTGCCCTCGCCGCTCGAGGTCGAGCCGGTCGCCGGCGTCGAGCCCGTCAAGGGCGAGCCGGAGGGCCGTCCCGCGACCCGCCCGGCCGACGACGACGGCCCGTTCGCCGCCCTCGCCTTCAAGGTGATGACCGACCCCTTCGTCGGCAAGCTGACCTACTTCCGCGTCTACTCCGGCAAGCTCTCCGCCGGCGGTCGCGTCCTCAACAGCGCCACCGGCCGGACCGAGCGGATCGGCCGCCTGCTGATGATGCACGCGAACTCCCGCGAGGAGATCGAGGAGTGCTACGCGGGCGACATCCTCGCCGGCGTCGGCCTCAAGCAGACGTCGACCGGCGACACCCTCTGCGCCCCCGACGCGCCGATCATGCTCGAGCAGATCGAGTTCCCGGAGCCGGTCATCGCCGTCGCGATCGAGCCGAAGACCAAGGCCGACCAGGAGAAGCTCGCGACCGCTCTCCAGCGCCTCGCGGAGGAGGACCCGACGTTCGTCGTCGAGTCCGACGAGGAGACGGGCCAGACCGTGATCCGCGGGATGGGCGAGCTCCACCTCGAGGTCCTCGTCGACCGGATGATGCGCGAGTTCAAGGTCGAGGCCAGCGTCGGCAAGCCCCAGGTCGCCTACCGCGAGACGATCCGCCAGGAGGCCAAGAAGATCCAGGGCAAGTTCGTGCGCCAGACCGGCGGCTCGGGCCAGTACGGCGACGTCGTCATCAACGTCGCGCCGAACCCGGGCGAGGGCTTCACCTTCGACAGCAAGATCAAGGGCGGGGCGATCCCGACCGAGTTCATCCCCTCGGTCGAGAAGGGGATCGTCGAGGCGCTCGCCTCCGGCGTCAAGGCCGGATACCCGATGGTCGACGTCAGCGTCGAGCTGATCGACGGCTCCTACCACGACGTCGACTCCTCGGAGATGGCGTTCAAGATCGCCGGTTCCATGGCGATCCAGGAGGCGACGAAGCGCGCCAAGCCCGTGCTGCTCGAGCCCGTGATGCAGGTCGAGGTCGTCACCCCCGAGGAGTTCCTCGGCGACGTCATCGGCGACCTCTCGCGCCGCCGCGGCAAGGTCGAGGGCCAGGACCGGCGCGGCAACGCGCTCGCGGTCGGTGCCACCGTCCCGCTGAGCGAGATGTTCGGCTACGTCGGCGACCTCCGGTCGGCGACGCAGGGCCGCGCCTCCTACACGATGCAGTTCGCCCGTTACGAGGAAGTCCCGGCGAACATCGCCGAGGAGATCGTCGAGCACAAGGCCGGCGAGCCCGTGGGTGCTGCCTCGTGAGCAATTCACTTATATTGGGCCGGTTGGCCGGAACCCCGGTTTACGGCTGCGCCCGACACCAAGCGTAGACAGCACAGAAGACGTAAAGAACGAAACAGCCCCCTAGAGAGGAACACGAGAGAGAAAGATGTCCAAGGAGAAGTTCGAGCGCACCAAGCCTCACGTCAACGTCGGCACCATCGGTCACATCGACCACGGCAAGACGACGCTGACCGCTGCGATCACGAAGGTCCTCTCCGAGAAGATGGGCGGCGAGGCCAAGAGTTTCGAGGAGATCGACAACGCGCCCGAGGAGAAGGAGCGCGGAATCACGATCGCGACCTCGCACGTCGAGTACGAGACCGAGAACCGGCACTACGCCCACGTGGACTGCCCCGGTCACGCCGACTACGTCAAGAACATGATCACCGGCGCCGCGCAGATGGACGGGGCGATCCTCGTCGTCTCCGCCGCCGACGGCCCGATGCCGCAGACGCGCGAGCACATCCTGCTCGCCCACCAGGTCAACGTGCCGTACGTGGTCGTCTTCCTGAACAAGGTCGACATGGTCGACGACGACGACCTGATCGAGCTCGTCGAGGAGGAGGTCAAGGACCTGCTCAACGCCTACGACTACCCGGGCGACGACACCCCGATCATCCGCGGTTCGGCGCTGAAGGCGCTCGAGGGTGACGAGGACGCCGTCAACAGCATCCTCGAGCTCGCTTCGACGCTCGACAGCTACATCCCGGAGCCGGAGCGCGACCTCGACAAGCCGTTCCTGATGCCGGTCGAAGACATCTTCTCGATCACCGGCCGCGGCACCGTCGCGACCGGACGCGTCGAGCAGGGCGTCGTCAACACCGGCGACGAGGTCGAGATCGTCGGCATCCACCCGGAGATCGCCAAGACCACGGTCACGGGCGTCGAGATGTTCAACAAGCTGCTGGACGAGGGCCAGGCCGGTGACAACATCGGCGCCCTGCTCCGCGGCACCAAGCGCGAGGAGATCGAGCGCGGCCAGGTGCTCTGCGCCCCCGGTTCGATCACCCCGCACACCAAGTTCAAGGCCGAGGTGTACTGCCTGAAGAAGGAGGAGGGTGGCCGTCACACGCCGTTCTTCTCGGGCTACCGCCCGCAGTTCTACTTCCGGACGACCGACGTGACCGGCGTCGCCAACCTGCCCGAGGGCACGGAGATGGTCATGCCCGGCGACAACGTCGAGATGTCGATCGAGCTGATTCAGCCGATCGCCATGGACCAGGGCCTGCGCTTCGCCATTCGCGAGGGTGGCCGGACCGTGGGCTCGGGGGTCGTCACCGAGATCGTCGAGTAACGAGTACCGAGTAATTCATCGCCGGCGACCGCCGGCGACAAAGGACATACGACCGGGGCGCCGCCCCCCGACTCCGCGACAGCCCCGTTGCGGCGACGGATGCGGCGCCCCGCTCGCGCCCCAATCACAGAAGCAGAGACAGAAGGAAGCTAGGAACAACAGGTGTCAGCGATCACCGCAAGCAAGATCAGGATCCGGCTGAAGGCGTACGACCACGACGCCATCGACCGGGCCGCCGGCGAGATCGTCGAGACGGCTCAGCGCACCGGCGCGACCGTTTCGGGACCCGTGCCCCTGCCGACTTCCAAGAACGTCTACTGCGTGATCCGCTCGCCGTTCAAGGACAAGGACTCGCGCGAGCACTTCGAGATCCGCACCCACAAGCGGCTGATCGACATCAACGACCCGACCCCGAAGACGATCGACGAGCTCCAGCGGATCGAGAACCTCCCCGCCGGCGTCGACGTGGAGATCCGCCTCTAGGAACCGACATGCCCGCGATCCTCGGCAAGAAAATCGGAATGACCCAGCTCTTCACCGAGGAGGGCGAGAGCGTGCCCGTGACCGTCATCGAGGCGGCCCCCAACCGCGTCACCGCCGTCCGCACCGACGACGCCGACGGCTACAGCGCCGTCCAGCTCGGCTGGGACGAGGTGCCGGAGCGCAAGCTCACCAAGGGCCAGCTCGGCCATCTGGCCAAGACCGAGGCGCCGCCGCTGCGCCGCCTCCACGAGTTCCGCGACTACGACGGCGAGGTCGAGATCGGCGGCGAGGTGACCGTCGGCGAGTTCGAGCCGGGCCAGCGGGTCAAGGTCTCCGCGGTCGCGATCGGCAAGGGCTTCCAGGGCACCATCAAGCGCCACAACTTCGGCCGCGGCCCCGTCAGCCACGGCTCCCACAACGTCCGTGCCCCGGGCTCGATCGGCGCCAGCGCCGACCCCGCCCGCGTCTTCAAGGGCATGAAGATGCCGGGCCGGATGGGCGGCAAGCGCGTCACCCAGCGTGGCCTCGAGGTCATCCGCGTCGACGCCGACCGCAACCTGCTGATGCTCCGCGGCTCGGTCCCGGGCCCGAAGAACGGCACCGTGGAGGTGCGCACCGATGGCTAGCCCGAAAGCACAGTCATTGAAAGCTGCGACGATCGGCAAGCAGGCCAAGTCCGACCTCCCCGAGGCGCTCTTCAGCGAGCCCTACAACGAGTCGCTCGTGCACGAGGCCGCCCGCGCCGACCTCAACGCCCGCCGCCAGGGCACGCACTCGAGCCTGACCCGAGGCGAGGTCGCGATGACCGGCGCCAAGGCCTGGCGCCAGAAGGGCACCGGCCGCGCCCGCGTCGGCGCCCTCAGCGTCCCGCACCGCCGCGGCGGCGGCAACGCCTTCGCGACCAAGCCGCGCAACTACACGGTCAAGGTCAACCGCAAGGCCCGCCGCAAGGCGCTGCGCTCGGCGCTCAGCGTCCATGCCGCCCGCGACTCGGTCGCGGTGCTCCCCGCCGACAGCTTCTCCGAGCCCGCCACCAAGCAGGCCGCCGAGGGCCTCGTCAAGTGGGGCGGGGATCTGCCGGCGCTCGTCGTCGTCACCGGCGAGGAGGCTGCCGTGGCCAAGAGCTTCCGCAACCTGCAGCGCGTGTCGGTCGTCACCGCCGAGGGCGTCGGCGTCGCCGAGATCGTCGGCCACCGCTCGCTGATCGCATCCGAGGGCGCCCTCGAGATCCTCGAGGCCCGCGCCGGCGCCGTCGAGCGCGGAGCCGACGCCGCCGACGGGAGCGACGACTGATGGACCCGCGGCAGATCATCATCGAGCCGGTCGTCTCCGAGAAGAGCTACGCGCTGATGGCGGAGGGCAAGTACACGTTCCGGGTCAACGACCGCGCCCACAAGACCCAGATCCGCCATGCGGTCGCCGAGATCTTCGACGTCGAAGTCGTCGGTGTCCGGACCTCGCGGGTGCGCTCGAAGCCGAAGCGCCGTGGGGTCCACTCCGGCAAGACCCGGGGCTGGAAGAAGGCGATCGTCGAGCTCGCGCCGGGCAACCAGATCGAGCTGTTCGAGGGAGCGGCGGAGTAGTCCGCCGAGAAGGAATAACCACTTAGCAATGCCGATCCGCAAGACAAAGCCGACCAGCCCGGGCCGCCGCTTCGCGACCTACCAGGACCGCTCCGAGGTCACGACCTCGAAGCCGAACAAGAAGCTGACCCGCGGCAAGAAGAGCACCGGAGGCCGTAACTCCTACGGCCGCGTGACCGCGCGCCATCGCGGCGGCGGCGCCAAGCGCAAGTACCGCCAGATCGACTTCAAGCGGACCAAGGACGGCGTTCCCGCCAAGGTCGCGACGATCGAGTACGACCCGAACCGGACCACTTACATCGCGCTGCTGAACTACGCCGACGGCGCCAAGGCCTACATCCTCGCCCCGGCGGGCCTCAAGGTCGGCGACACCGTCGCCTCCGGCCCCGGCTCCGACATCCGCGCGGGCAACGCCCTCGAGCTCGGCCAGATCCCGACCGGCACCGTCGTCCACAACGTCGAGCTCAAGCCCGGCCAGGGCGGCCGGATGGGCCGCGCCGCCGGCACCGCGATCCAGGTGGTCGCGAAGGAGGGCGAGATGGTCACCCTCCGGCTCCCGTCCTCGGAGATGCGCATGGTCCGCGCCGAGTGCCGCGCGACGATCGGGACCCTCTCCAACGCCGAGCACCAGAACATCACCGTCGGCAAGGCCGGCCGCAGCCGCCACAAGGGCAAGCGCCCGCAGAGCCGCGGCATCGCGATGAACCCGGTCGATCACCCGCACGGCGGCGGCGAGGCCCACAAGGGCCCGGGCGGCCACCCGAAGACTCCATGGGGCAAGCCGACGCTCGGCTACCGGACCCGGAAGAAGAACAAGCAGTCGAACGCGATGATCGTCCGCGGTCGCCGGCGCGGCAAGAAGAAGGGCAGGTAGCAAGTGGGACGCTCCACCAAGAAGGGTCCGTACGTCGAGGAGCGCCTGCTCGCGCGCGTCGAGGCGATGAACAGCTCCGGCACCAAGCAGATGATCAAGACCTGGTCGCGCCGCTCGACGATCTTCCCGGAGATGGTCGGCCACACGATCGCCGTCCACGACGGCCGTAAGCACGTGCCCGTCTTCGTCTCCGAGTCGATGGTCGGCCACAAGCTCGGCGAGTTCGCGCCGACCCGCACCTTCCGCGCCCACTCCGGCAGCAAGAAGGAAGAGCGCTGATGGCCACCCGTACCGTCGACACCGACGCTCCGTCCGTCCACGCGAAGGCGCGCTACGTCCGCGTCTCCCCGCGCAAGGCCCGGGTCGTCGCCGACCAGATCCGCGGGCTCGACGTCGAGCGCGCGATCGCGCTGCTCAACTTCTCGCCGCGCGGCGCCTCCGTGCCGGTGCTGAAGCTCGTGAAGTCGGCCGCGGCCAACGCCGAGAACAACTTCGACCTCGACCCCGAGGAGATGCGGATCACCAGCATCTCGGTCGACGAGGGCCCGACGATGCGCCGCTACCGCCCGCGCGCCCGCGGCCGGGCCACCCGGATCGAGAAGCGGAGCTGCCACATCAACATCGCCCTGACCCCGATCCCCGACGCCGACTAGAGGAACCAGGACCACCCATGGGACAGAAGATCAACCCCGAAGGCTTTCGCGTCGGCTACATCCACGACTGGAAGTCGAACTGGTTCGACGAGCGCAACTTCGCCGATGCGCTGGTCGAGGACGTCAACATCCGCAACCACATCGAGCACAAGCTCGCGCACGCCGGCCTCTCCGACATCGAGATCCGCAAGCAGCGCGGCGAGGTGACCGTCGACATCCACACGGCCCGCCCGGGCATCGTGATCGGCAAGTCCGGCTCCGAGGTCGACGCGCTGCGTCGCGAGCTGCACGCGATCACCGGCAAGCCGGTCCGGGTCAACATCCGCGAGATCAAGCGCCCCGAGCTCGACGCCAAGCTGGTCGCCCAGTCGATCGCCGAGCAGCTCGAGGGCCGCGTCGCCTTCCGCCGCGCGATGAAGCGCGCGCTCACCTCCGCCATGCGCTCCGGCGCCAAGGGCGTCAAGGTCCAGGTCTCCGGCCGCCTCGGCGGCTCCGAGATGGCGCGGACCGAGGGTTACTCTGACGGTCGCGTGCCGCTGCACACGCTGCGCGCCGACATCGACTACGGCTTCGTCGAGGCCCGGACGACCACCGGCCGGATCGGCGTCAAGTGCTGGATCAACAAGGGCGAGGTCATGCCCGAGGGCTACGCCGGCTCCGGTGAGAACGAGGAGCTGGGCGGGCGCGGGCGCCGGCCGAGCGAGCGCGGCAACCGCCGCCCCGGCGCCGACGGCCAGACCGGCCAGGGCGGGCGTCCCGGCGGTCGCCAGGGAGGTCGTTCCTGATGCTGGCTCCGAAGCGCGTCAAGCACCGCAAGCAGTTCCGCGGCCGTATGCGCGGCTACTCGAAGGGCGGCACCCAGGTCAGCTTCGGCGAGTACGGCCTCAAGGCGCTCGACCGCGGCTGGATCACCAACCGCCAGATCGAGGCCGCCCGCGTCGCGATGACCCGCAAGATCAAGCGCGGCGGCAAGGTCTGGATCAACATCTTCCCCGACAAGCCGTACACGAAGAAGCCGGCCGAGACCCGGATGGGCAAGGGCAAGGGCAACCCGGAGGGCTGGGTCGCCGTGGTCAAGCCCGGACGGGTCATGTTCGAGCTCTCGGGCGTTCCCGAGGACCTCGCTCGCGAGGCCATGGAGCTCGCCGGCACGAAGCTTCCGATCAAGACCAAGTTCGTGACGAAGGGGCAGCACCAGTGAAGGGCGCGGAGGTCCACCAGATGGGCGACGCCGAGCTGGTCGAGGCGCTCAAGGAGGCTCGCCGCGAGGCGTTCAACCTGCGCCTGCGCAACGCCACCGGCGAGCTGGAGAACACCGCGCGCCTCAACCTCAGCCGGCGCGACGTCGCCAAGCTGCTCACGGTCGCCCGCCAGCGCGGGATCGACCTCGAAAAGGAACTGAAGTAGGGAAATGGCCGAAGAACAGAAGGATCAGAACGAAGAGACCGAGGCGACCGCCGACGAGCAGGAGGCGCCCGAGGCCGCCGAGGAGCAGGCTGCTCCCGAGGCCGAGGCCGACGCCCCCGCCGAGGAGGCTCCCGCCGAGGAGCCCGCCGCCGAGGAAGCTGACGAGCCCGCCGACGACGCCGGCGCGCCCGCCCCTGCCGCCGATGCCGGCGACGACGAGCCCGCCGAGCGGCTCTCCCCGAAGGAGATCCGTCGCCGCAAGCGCTCGACGTTCACCGGCGAGGCCGGTCCCGAGCTGAGCACCGAAGAGCGGATCGAGCGCCGCGTCGCCGAGCGCAAGCGCAAGGCCGGCGAGCGCCGTCGCTACCGCCAGGGCCGCGGCGCCGCTCGCGCCGAGGCCGCGGGCAAGGGCTCCGGCACCGGCACGCCGCCGGCCGAGCGCGAGCCCGGCAACCCGAAGGTCCGCCAGGGCATCGTCGTCTCCGACAAGATGGACAAGACGATCACCGTCCGGGTCGAGAGCGCCCGCCGTCACCCCGCCTACGAGAAGGTGATCCGGAGCTCGAAGATGTACCACGCTCACGACGAGCGCAACGAGGCCGGGCCCGGCGACACGGTCCGCCTCATCGAGACTCGCCCGATGTCGAAGACCAAGCACTGGCGCCTGATCGAGATCCTCGAGAAGGCGAAGTAGGTATCCGATGATCCAGCAGGAAAGCCGACTCAAGGTCGCCGACAACTCGGGCGCGCGCGAGATCCTCTGCATCCGCGTCAAGGGCGGCCACCACCGTCGCTACGCGAGCGTCGGCGACGTGATCACCGCGACCGTCAAGCACGCGACCCCGCGCGGCGGCGTCCGCAAGGGCGAGGTCGTCCAGGCGGTCGTCGTCCGCACCCGCAAGCAGATCGGGCGCGCCGACGGGACCTACATCTCCTTCGACGAGAACGCGGCGGTCCTGATCGACCCGCAGAACAACCCGCGCGGCACCCGCATCTTCGGACCGGTCGCCCGCGAGCTCCGCGACCGCTCGTTCATGAAGATCGTCTCGCTCGCCCCGGAGGTGCTCTGATGGCGAAGGCGATGCGAATCCGCACCGATGACACCGTCGCGGTCGTCTCCGGCAAGGACAAGGGCAAGACGGGCAAGGTGCTGCGGGTCGACCCGAAGCGACGGAAGGTCTTCGTCGAGGGCGCGAACATCGTCAAGCGCCACCAGCGGCCGCGGTCGATGACCGACGCCCAGACGGGCCAAGCTGGCATCATCGAGAAGGAAGGCCCGATCGACGTCTCCAACGTCGTACTCGTCGATCCGACCGACAACAAGCCGACGAAGGTCGGCGTTCGCACCGGTGACGACGGCGAGCGAGTCCGCTACTCGAAGCGCACCGGCAAGGCGATCGACTGACCGAGGAACCAATCACTCAGATGGAAGCTGCAACCCAGACACCCGAGAGCGCGACGCAGAGCCAGGCGGCTCCGCCGGCGCGCCTGCGCGAGCGCTACGAGAGCGAGGTGCTGCCGGCGCTGACGAAGAAGTTCGGCTACTCGACGCCGATGTCGGCCCCGCGCCTCGTCAAGGTCACCCTGAACATGGGGATCGGCGAGGCGAGCCGGAGCAGCAACGTCATCGACGATGCGATCGAGGAGCTCTCGATCATCAGCGGCCAGCGCCCGAACCTGCGCCGTGCCCGCAAGTCGATCGCCGCCTTCAAGCTGCGCGAGGGGATGCCGGTCGGCGTCGCCGTGACGCTGCGCAAGGCGCGGATGTGGGAGTTCACCGACCGTCTCGTCTCGATCGCGATCCCCCGGATCCGCGACTTCCGCGGGCTCAACCCGCGCTCGTTCGACGGCCGCGGCAACTACACGATGGGCATCCGCGAGCAGCTGATCTTCCCCGAGATCGACTACGACTCGATCAGCGAGACCCGAGGCCTCGACATCACCTTCGCGACCACGGCCGCGAGCGACGAGGAGGGCTTCGAGCTGCTGCTCGGGCTCGGCTTCCCGTTCGCCCAGGAGGGTCGTCCCGGCGGCAAGAGCCAGGAGGAGATCGAGGCCGAGGAGGAGGAGCACCGCAAGGAGGAGGCCCGTAAGCGGGCCGAGGCCGAGCAGGCCGCCCTCGAGCAGCTCAAGGAAGAGAACCCCGAGGCCTACGAGAAGCCGGAGACCACCGACGACGACGCCGAGGGCGGCGACGCGGGCGAGTCCGGCTCCA
The DNA here is from genome assembly GCA_018263295.1 of Conexibacter sp. Taxonomy (GTDB): domain Bacteria; phylum Actinomycetota; class Thermoleophilia; order Solirubrobacterales; family 70-9; genus RHKX01. The sequence continues at coordinate 4,432 of JADFCZ010000127.1, read as the reverse complement.
ACGACGGAGAAGAAGAGGAGTAATGGCAAAGACGTCACAACGCGTCAAGCAGGCTGCGGGCTCGAAGTTCAAGGCGCGCAACTACAACCGCTGCCGCAAGTGCGGCCGCTCCCGTGCCGTGTACCGGAAGTTCGGTCTCTGCCGGATCTGCCTGCGCGAAGCCGCCCACAAGGGCTACGTGCCCGGGATGACGAAGTCGAGCTGGTAACGCCATGCTGACCGACCCCATCGCCGATTACCTGACGCGCGTCCGCAACGCGCTTCGCGCCGACCATCCCGAGGTCGAGATCCCCGCTTCGCGCCTGAAGAAGGAGATGACCCGGATCCTGGTCGAGCAGGGCTACGTGTCCGGGTTCGAGGTCGAGCCGACCAAGGTCGGCGAGTCGATCCGGATCCAGCTCAAGTACACCGAGGATCGCGATCCCGTGATCCAGGGCATGCGGCGGGTCTCCCGTCCGGGCCGGCGCCGCTACGTGCCCGGCGCCGACGTCCCTCGCGTGCAGGGCGGAATGGGCACCGCGATCATCTCGACATCGGCCGGAGTGATGACCGGCCACGAGGCCAAGGAGAAGGGCGTCGGCGGCGAAGTGGTCGCCTACGTCTGGTAGCCGCACGAGCGAGACCTTCATGAGCAGAATCGGAAACAAGCCAATCGAGATCCCCGCCGGCGTCACCGTCGACGTCGCGCCGGGCCGCGTCACCGTGAACGGCCCGAAGGGCGAGCTCACCCAGGAGCTCAGCCGCGACATGGAGATCAAGGTCGACGACGGCGTCCTCACGGTCGCCCGCCCGACCGATCGCGGCGAGCACCGCGCCCTCCACGGCCTGACCCGCAGCCTGATCGCGAACATGGTCGAGGGCGTGACCAACGGCTTCGAGAAGCGCCTGCAGATCCAGGGCGTCGGCTACCGCGCGAAGGCGCAGGGCAAGGCGCTGGAGCTCTCGCTCGGCTTCTCCCATCCGGTCAACGTCAAGGCGCCGGAGGGAATCGACTTCGAGGTGCCCCAGCCGACCGAGATCATCGTCCGCGGGATCGACAAGCAGCTCGTCGGCGAGACGGCGGCCCAGATCCGCCGCCATCGCCCGCCGGAGCCCTACAAGGGCAAGGGCGTGCGCTACGCGGACGAGCAGGTCCGCCGCAAGGTCGGCAAGCGGGCATAGGAGACAGCAATGGCAGTCAAGACCCAAGAACAGAGAAGGCTGCGGCGCCGGCGCCGCGTCCGGGCGAAGATCCGGGGCACCGAGGCGCGCCCGCGTCTGGCCGTCTACCGGTCCAACCGCGGCCTCTACGCACAGCTGATCGACGACGACCGCGGCCATACCGTCGCCCAGGCGAGCTGGACCGAGGCCGATCTGCGTAAGCTCGACTCCGCGGAGCGGGCGAAGCGGGCGGGCGAGCTCCTCGCCGAGCGCGCGAAGATGGCCGGGGTCGAGACCTGCGTCTTCGATCGCGGCGGTTACCGCTTCCACGGCCAGGTGGCCGCACTCGCCGAGGGCGCCCGCGAGGGCGGTCTGCAATTCTGACCCGCTCGGCGCGATCCGAGACCGAAAACGAGAACCGAAAAGAGTCGAAGCAGTAGATGAGTACAGACGTCGAAAGAGTTAGCCCGCAGGGCCTGGACCTGCAGGAGCGCGTGATCGAGATCAACCGCGTGGCCAAGGTCGTCAAGGGCGGCCGCCGCTTCTCGTTCACCGCCCTCGTCGCCGTCGGCGACGAGAACGACGTCGTCGGCATCGGCTACGGCAAGGCCCGCGAGGTTCCGCTCGCGATCCAGAAGGCCGTCGAGAACGCCCGCAAGGACCTGATCCGCGTGCCCAAGTACGGGCAGACGCTTCCGCATCGCATCATCGGCCGCTTCGGCGCCGGACACGTCGTCCTGCGCCCGGCCAGCGAGGGAACCGGCGTCATCGCCGGCGGCGGCGTCCGCGCCGTGCTCGAGCTCGGCGGGATCCGCGACGTCCTGACGAAGTCGATCGGCACCAACAACCCGATCAACCAGGTCAAGGCGACGATGGAGGGCCTGCGCGGCCTGCGCAAGCCCGAGGACGTCGCCGAGCTGCGCGGCCTCACCATCAAGCAGGTGCTCGGCGTGCCCAAGCAGGCCGAGACCACAGAGGCCTCGGGCGAGGACGCCGAGGGGGCCGTCGATCCGGTCGCGGTCGCGACCGAGGGCGATGCCCCCGCCGCGGAGTCCGCGGAGGAGACCGCCTGATGGCCGAGGTCCTGATCAAGCAGGTCCGCTCGGCGGCCGGGACCAGCCCGCGCCAGCGCGACACCCTGCGCACCCTCCGGCTCGGCCGGATCGGCAAGTCGGTCGTCCGCGAGGACACCGAGCACCTCCACGGCCTGCTCCGCAAGGTGGACCACCTCGTCACCGTCGAGCCGGCGGGGAAGGACTCCTGATGGCGCGGATCGAGCCCGAGGACGTCGGCCTCGACAACCTGACCCCGAAGCCGGGGACCCGCAAGAACCGCAAGCGCGTCGGGCGCGGGCACGGCTCCGGCATGGGCAAGACCTCCGGCCGCGGCCACAAGGGCCAGGGCTCCCGGGCCGGCGCGAAGCGCAACGTCGCCCGCGAGGGCGGGCAGAACCCGATCCACATGCGGATGCGGAAGCTGCGCGGGCCGAACAAGAAGATGTCGATGCCGTTCGAGCCGTTCCGGACGCACACGCAGCCGGTCAACCTCGCGACCCTCGACGACCGCTTCGACGATGGCGCCGAGGTGACGCCGGAGACGCTCAAGGCCGCCGGCCTGGCGACCCGCAAACACCCGGTCAAGATTCTCGGCAACGGCGACCTCGGCAAGAAGCTGACCGTCCGCGCCCATGCCTTCAGCAAGACCGCCCGCGAGAAGATCGAAGCGGCGGGCGGCACCGCCGAAGTCATCGAGTAATCGATGCTGAGGATCCTCGGAAACGCCTTCGCGATCCCGGAGATCCGGAGGAAGATCGCCTTCACGGCGGCGATGCTGGCGCTCTACCGGCTCGGCGCCTACATCCCGGCGCCCGGCGTCGAGGCGAGCGCGATCAGCGACCTCCAGGAGAACTTCGCCGGCTCCGACATCCTCGGCTTCCTGAACCTGTTCAGCGGCGGCAGCCTCTCGCGCCTGTCGCTGTTCGCGCTCGGGATCATGCCCTACATCACGGCCTCGATCATCCTCCAGCTCCTGACGGTCGTCGTCCCGGCGCTGGAGCGGCTCCAGAAGGAGGGCGAGGTCGGCCAGCAGAAGATCACCCAGTACACGCGGTATCTGACCGTGGTCCTGGCGTTCCTGCAGTCGACGGGCTACGTCTTCCTCTTCAAGTCCTTCGGCGCGTCCGGGGAGAGCGTCGTCGGCGAGCTCACGTTCGCGAAGCTGATGCTGGTCGTGATCTCGCTGACCGCGGGCACCGTGCTGCTGATGTGGCTCGGCGAGCTGATCACCCAGCGCGGCATCGGCAACGGCATCTCGCTGATGATCTTCGCCTCGATCGTGTCCGGGCTCCCGCAGGGGATCTCGGCTTGGTGGAACAACCCCGACCAGGTCTTCGTCGTGATGATGCCCTTCGTCGCGATCGCCGTGATCGTCGGCATCGTCTTCGTCCAGGAGGGCCAGCGGCGAATACCCGTGCAGTACGCGAAGCGGGTGGTCGGTCGCAAGATGACGACGGGCGGATCGAGCTATCTGCCCCTGCGCGTGAACATGGCGGGAGTGATCCCGGTCATCTTCGCGGCGTCGATCATGGCGTTCCCGCCGACCGTCGGACAGCTCCTCAACACGCCCGCCGCGCTCGACTTCGCCGCCTTCTTCAGCCCCGACCGCTGGGCCTACGTGGTCGGCGAGGTCTTCTTCATCATCATCTTCACCTACTTCTATACGGCGGTCACCTTCAACCCCGTCGATCAGGCCGACAACCTGAAGAAGTACGGCGGCTTCATCCCCGGCGTCCGCCCGGGCCGGCCGACCGCCGAGTACCTCGACCGCATCCTCTCGCGCCTGACGTTCGCCGGCGCCATCTACCTCGGCCTGGTCGCGGCCCTGCCGACGCTCCTGATCAGCCAGACCTCGGCGAACTTCTTCTTCGGCGGCACCTCGATCCTGATCGTCGTCGGCGTCGCCCTCGACACGGTCAAGCAGCTCGAGGCGCAGTTGATGATGAGGAACTACGAGGGGTTCCTCAAGTAGGACGAAACCGCGCCGCACGGCGCCCGTGCGGTGTTGGGCTGGGAGGGGGACCGGGGCGGGGCTCGACCCCGCTGTGGAGGGTTATGCCCGCATATGGGCCCAAACCGACCGCAGCGAGCGTCAACCGCGAGGTTCTCCCCCCTCACCGCCGAGCTCGTCGATCGCCCGGCTACGCTCCCCCTGTGCCTCGCCGCATCGCTCTCGCCGTCCTGACCGCCGCGCTGCTCATCGCCGCCCCGGCGGCCGCCGAGACTCCACCTCCCGC
>JADFCZ010000013.1 GCA_018263295.1 Conexibacter sp. | reverse complement strand
CCCCTATTCGTGGGAGGGCCATCACGAGGTCAACGCCTACGTCGCCGGCTCCGCCGCCGAGCTCCAGGCCCGGGGCCACCGCGTCGTCGTCGCGGCGCCGGGCGGCAGCCGGGCCGACCTGCGCCGCGCCCAGCGGGCGATCGACCGCACCCACGGGGACGGCGCCGCCGTCTTCGGCCCCGGCTGGGACGGGGCGCGGCTCGGTGAGGACGGCCCGCCGCTGCTGTCGGTCGGCGCCGCGTTCAAGCTGCCGGCGGGTGCCCGCCCGCGGCCGGCCCCGCTTCCGGTCGACATCTCGCGATCGCTCGAGGGCCTGCTCAACGCGATCGACTTCGACATCGTCCACGTGCACGACCCGTACGCGCCGAGCGTCGCTTCGGCTGCGCTCCGGCACTCCTGGGCGCTGAACGCGGCGACGTTCCACCTGCCGACCGAGCGGGTGCTCTCGACCCAGGTCGCGCGGCCGTTCGTGGAGATCTTCTTCGGGCGCCTCGACGCGCGGATGGTCGCCGGCAGGAGCACCGGGGAGCTCCTCAACCGCTTCTTCCCCGGTGCCTACGAGGTCGTGCCCCCGGCCGCGGAGGTCGGCGCGACCGACGACGTGCCCGGCCGTCCGGTCCGGATCGTCCACTGCGCGCGCGAGGAGCGGGGGGCGCTGCGGATCTTCCTGCGCGCGCTGCGGAAGCTGCCGCTGGACCTCGACTGGGAGGCCGACGTCTGGATCGAGGACGGGTCCGTCCAGACGCCGCGACTCAACAGCCGACTGCGTGAGCGGGTCCGGATCCTGCGGCCGGGAGAGATCGAGGCCGAGGACGTGATCGCCGGCTCCGACGTGCTCGTCGCCGCCTCCGGCGGGCCGCAGCCGGCGCCGAGCCTGATCCTGGGGGCGTTCGCCGCGGGCGCGGTGCCGGTCGCGGCTCAGATCGATGCCTACGAGGAGCTCGTCGACGACGCCGCCGGCGAGCTCGGCCTCGTCTTCCCGCCGGGCGACTCGCTGACCCTCGCGGGGCAGCTCGAGCGGCTCGTCCGCGACCCGGAGTTGCGGAAGCGGCTCGCGAAGGCGGGGAGGGGCTCGGCGCGCTCCTACGCCGACGTCGCCGACGAGCTCGAGCGCGTCTACGCCCGGATCGCCGCGCGGCGCCACGACCCGTCGGGGAAGCCGGAGGTCTGGAAGCGGATCGCCCGGCGGCGGACGATCGACTGCGACCTGCACATGCACACCGACCACTCCAACGACTGCGCGACGCCGGTCGAGGTGCTGCTCGAGACGGCGAAGGACCGCGGCATGGGGGCGATCGCGGTCACCGACCACAACGAGATCTCGGGGGCGCTCGCCGCGCGCGAGGCGGCCGAGCGGGACGGCGGCATCAAGGTGATCGTCGGCGAGGAGGTGAAGACGGCCGAGCAGGGGGAGGTGATCGGGCTGTTCCTCGAGGAGAAGATCGAGCGCGGGATGACGATGGCGGAGACCGTCGCCGAGATCCGCCGCCAGGGCGGGCTCGTCTACGTGCCGCACCCGTTCGACAGGCTCCACTCGGTGCCCGACTACGAGCACCTGCTCGGCATGGTCGAGGAGATCGACATCCTCGAGGTCTTCAACCCGCGGGTGGCGTTCAGCGCCTTCAACGAGGAGGCGGAGCGGTTCGCCGCCAAGTACCGGATCGTCCCCGGCGCCGGCTCCGACGGGCACGTCGCTCAGGCGCTCGGCAGCGTCCGGATCCGGCTCCACGACTTCGACGGCGCCGAGGAGTTCCTCGAGGCGATGCGGAACGCGGACATCGTCCGCAAGCACAAGAACCTGGTCTACGTCCAGGCCCTGAAGTGGATGCAGGCCGCAAGCGGCCAGGCCGGCGGCCGCAAGGAGGTCGCGGACCCGCAGCCGGTCCGGGGCGGACGGCGCTCCGAGACCCGCCGGAGGCGGACGGGCGCCCGCGGCAAGAGTTGATTCAGGGGGCCATAACGAAGTGCAACCGCAAGGAGAGGGACGGGGGCCGTCAAAAGAGTCCGCCGTGCCGATCACTGAGGACCAGATCAAGGAGAAGTACCTCGAGCGCGCGATTCGCGAGCTGAACCAGCTCACGCACGAGCTCCAGGACTGCGACGACTGCCCGCGGGGCAACCTGATGCCGGTGCTCGGATCGGGTCACCCGCAGGCCGACGTGATGCTGTTGAAGTACGCGCCGAGCGTCGCCGAGATCGAGGAGGGGGTGGCGTTCTACGGCCGCGCCGGGACCGCGGTGATGAAGTCGCTGAAGCGGCTCGGCATCGACCCGCTCGTCGTCTACGGGACGCTTTGCGTGAAGTGCCCGCTCTCCGACCCCGCGCTCGCCTCGCCGAACTGCGTGGCCCGTCTCGTCCGCGAGGTAGCGATCGTCGAGCCCCGCTGCATCGTCGTCATGGGCGAGCAGGCGCTCGAGTCGCTGAACGACGTCAGCATCCCGCTCGCCGCTCCGGTCGACGCGCTCCCGGGCGAGATCCAGCCGCTGACGCCGACGATCGACGTCATCTATACCCCCGACATCGACGCCTCGCTCGACTCCGAAGGGCCCAAGCGCGACTTCTGGCGCGCCTTTCGCGCGGTCGGCGAGTGGTACGAGGATCTGCCGCCCTACTGATCGCGGTGCCGGGCGGGCGTCGCCCCGCCGCTACATTTCGCTGTCCATGCGCGCGATCGAGCAGCTAGTCACCTTCGTCGCGACCGTCATCGCCGCGATTCTCATCGGCTTCGGCGTGCCGTTGGCGTGGGTCTGGATCGGCTCGCAGCTGCAGACCAGCTCGGGTGCCAGCACCGTCAACTTCTCGGTCGCGATGGTGATCCTCTTCGGGATCATCCTCACCTACGTGCTGCTGCTCTACCTGGCGGGCATCGTGATGGCCTTCTTCGGACCGCGCGAAGGCGCCCCCGGCGGCGGCCCGGCGCGCGCCCGCGCTCCCTGGTTGAAGGGCATGACCGACACCCGCGAGATCAAGCGGGGATCGGCGATGGGCGGCATCGAGCGGCTCTTCGTGGTGACGACGATGATCGTCACGGTCGCCTTCTGGCTCTGGTTCGCCTTCAAGGCGGGCAGCCCGTTGCCGAGCCAGTAATACCTCCGGCGGAATGCTCCGCTTCGCGTCCGCTTCCGCCGGACTGCTGGCGGGGTCCGGCGGCGCTTAGATCACGGCATCCCCTTCGGGGCTGCCGGACATTGTGCGCCGCCTCTCCGGCCGGACCGGCCGGAGAGGCCACTGCCGCACGTCGAGTGGTCCAAAAGTGCGGCCTGGCCGGACAAATGAACCACTCGCGGCTTCAGCGTCGGGCCGGGGAGACCGGACGCGAAGCGGAGGATCCCCCGGAGTTATCTGGGCGCCGCTGCCGTCGCCACCCGGTCCATCGCCTCCAGCTTGGCGCTGGCGAGGCCGCGGACCACGACCGTGTCGAGGGCCTCGTAGGCGTTGAGCATTCCGTCGGCGTCGTCGGGGTTCTCGGCGGCGACGCCGACGGTGCCGGGCGGTTGGCCGAGGCGCTCGAACTGGCGGCGGTAGCCGTCGTGGAGGTCACGGTAGAAGCCCTCCTCCTTGGCGAGGCGGGTCTCGGCGTCGGCGCCGACCGAGGTGCGGACGTAGCCGTAGACGCGGGGCGCGGGGCGGCCGGCCTCGGCGGCGCCCGCCTCGACGTTGCCGCGCGCATCGGCGGCGTATTCGGGGGTGACCCAGTTGAAGAAGGCGCCGTCGTATGAGGATCCGGCGAGCGCGCACATCTTCGGACCCATGGCCGCGAGGACGAGCTTGACGCCGGGGATCGCCTCGCGGAGCGCGTCGTGCGCCTCGCGCATCGCCGTCAGGGGCTTCTCGGAGAACCCGGCGCCGACGCCGATCAGCAGGCGCGAGCGATCGAGGCCTAGCTCCTCGATCTTCTCGTTGATCGAGACGGGCTGGTGGCGGTCGATCGCGAGGACGCCGACGCCGAGCTGCATCGCTGCCGAGCCGTCGGCGAATGCGGCGAGCGTCTCGAGGCCGCTGGCCGCCGGGTGGTCATTGGCCCACATCGACGTGTAGCCGAGCTCCTCGCAGCGGGCGGCGAGGGGGGTGGCCACATCGGGGTCGAGTCCGGCGGCGACGCCGTATCCGCGCGCCCCGCTCACGGGCCCACCCGTTCGAGCAGGGCGACGCACTCGATGTGGGGCGTCTGGGGGAACATGTCGACGGGACGCACTCGGGCCAGCCTATAACCGGCGTCGACCATCTGCCGCGCGTTCGGCGCCATCGTCGTCGGGTTGCAGGAGACGTAGACGATCCGGTCCGCCTCGCACTCGAGGACACGGCGGACGATCTTCGCCGAGAGCCCGGCCCGGGGCGGGTCGAGGACGACGACGTCGGGCCGGCCGGCCTCTTCGACCAGGGGCCGGATCCCGAGCCGTGCGTCGGCGACGCGGAAGCGGGCGTTGCCGATCCCGTTCAGCTCGGCGTTGGCCTCGGCGTCGACGATCGCTTCGGCGATGTTCTCGATCCCCCAGACCTCGCCCGCGTCGGCGGCCATGCTCAGCCCGATCGTGCCGATCCCGCAGTAGAGGTCGAAGAGGCGTTCGTCGCCGCCGAGCGCCGCGTACTCGCGGGCGATGCCGTAGAGGAGCTCGGCGGTTTCGGTGTTGGTCTGGAGGAAGGCGCCCGGTGAGACCCGCAGCTCGAGGTCGCCGAGCCGCTCGCGGAGGAACTCCTCGCCGAGGACGCCGGTCGGGCCGGCCGTGCCCCCCGACGGCCCCTCGATCACCGTGTGGAGATCGACCGGGGGACGGGGGATCTCGGCCGCCGCGGTGACGAGGCGGGTCTGGACCTGGCCCGTCCGGCGCCCCTCGCGGACGATCAGGTTGCGGAGCTCGCCCGCCCCGAAGTCGTCGGCGGCGTGCAGGCCCTCGGCGCGCGCCCACTCGCGGACGGCGTTGCGGGCCTCGTTGTTGGCCGCGGTGGCGAGGCGGCAGTCGTCGACGTCGATGATCCGGTCCCAGCGTCCGCGGGCGTGGAAGCCGAGGACGGGGTCGGCGGGCGGGTCGTCCGGACCGGGCGCGCCGAACGAATACTCGAGCTTGTTGCGGTAGCGCCATTGCTCGACCGCGGGCAGGATCGGCTCGAGCTCGACGTCGGTGAACCGGCCGAGGCGCTCGAGGGCCTCGGCCACCTGTGCCTGCTTCTCGGCGAGCTGACGCTCGTACGGCAGGCCCTGCCAGGCGGCGCCGGGGCAGGGCTCGCCGCCGTGCACGCAGGTGTCGGCGATCCGGTCGGGGCCGGCCTCGAGCAGCTCGACGATGGCCGCCTCCGCCCAGGTCTTCTTCGACTTCCCCACCCGTGCGCGAACGTGGTCGCCGGGCAGGCCGCCGGCGACGAAGACGACGAAGCCCTCGGGGGTGCGCGCGACCCCGCGACCGCCCTGTGCGAGCGAGTCGACCCGGAGGTCGAGCTCGGCTCCCCGCTTCGGTCTGGCCTGGCTCGCCGGGGCGCTCAGGCGAGCGCCTTGTCGATCTTGCCGAGGATGCTCTTGCGCGCCTTGTTGTTCTTCTCGTAGGTCCGGACCTTGCGGAGCTCGGGCTTGGAGAGCCCGCCGAGGCGCTTCCCGATCTGGACCGCGGTCAGCTCGTCGTAGCCGGTGATCGGGAACGACCCGACGCCCGCCTTGCGGCGGACGCTGTCGGCGCGCGCGAGCGGCTCGTCGGCGGCGTCGCGGGCCTGGCGGGCGACCTTGCCGGCCGTTCCCTTGACCTGGCGTCGCGCCTTGGTCGTCTGCTTCTCGACCCGCTTGCGCGCCTGATCCAGCAGCGCCTCCAGATCCTTGACGAGTTCCTCGGACTGCTTGCGGCCGCGGGAGACGAGCTTGGAGACGAGCTCGTTGGCGTCGTCGCGGGTCATCCGGCCGCGCTTGACCGCGTCGTCGACGACCTCCTGGATCCGCTCCCGCGGGAGGGTGATGCTCTTCTCGAGGGCGTCGCGGAACGCCTCGATGTTCTTGTCGGGCCGTTCCGCCGAACGGGAGGCCTTCGGACGCCGGGTGCTCTTCTTGCTGGTGCTGGTGGCCACGATGATCCCTTCGTCGGCTGCTTGCGGGTGCCCGAAATATGGCATCGCGGGCCGGCTGCCGCTTCCGGACCGGCTACTGGGCGGCCGATTGCACCGCGGGCGTTGCGAAGCGGGCGGCGACCGGCGCATGATCGGAGAGGCGGACCGGGAGGGCCGGGCCGCCGTCGGGGGCCGCCGTCGGATCCGGCACCTCCCGCTGCTCGGGCGGCCACTGGCGGGCCGGCTCGGCGATCTCGAGCCCGGCGACGAGCAGGTGGTCGATGACCCGCTCGCCGGTCGGCGCCCGTAGCCCGAACTCGGACTCGAGCCGGTCGAAGACGTGCCCGCTCAGCGCCGGGCGCAGGTTGAAGTCGCCGCCGAGTAGCAGCGGGGTCGGGCCCGCCCACTCGCTGGCGACGCGAGCGGCGGCGATCAGCTCCCGCTCTGCCCGCTCGCGCTCGGCGCTGGCGTGGAGGTTGGCGACGCAGATGCCGGAGGGAAGCCGGGAGAAGGCCATCACCCGTCGCTCCGGCCGCGTCGCCAGGCGGAGGTGACGGCGCTCGGCGATCGGCCCGGCGAGCCGGACGAGAGTCAGGTTCGAGCCGCCCTCCCAGGAGGCGATCAGATCGGGGTTGCGGTCGGCGAGCGCCGCCTGGGCGCGGGCGGCGCCGAAGATGTTGCGGCTGGTCAGGGCGAGGTGGGGGGCGGCCCGGCAGGACACCGCGAGGCGCTCGGCCCACCGCGGCGGGCACTCCTGCAGCAGGGCGACGTCCCACTCGGCGTCGGCGAGAACGGCCTCGAACTGCGCCGCGAGGTCGGTGTTCACCTGGGCATGGGAAGCGCCGCGCTCAGTCCTTCCCAGCAGCCGCGAGCGCCAGGTGAGGAGCTCCGGCTCGGGAGGATGGTCGCGGCCGTGAAACAGGTTCCAGCTCAGGGCGCGGACCACCATGCGGCGATTATCCGAATGGGCGCGGCGGCAGCCGGCGGCCACCGGACGCTTTCGGAGCCCACGGGACCCCGCCCCCCGGTAAGGTGCCGCGCCTCCATGACCGGGGTCAGCGACTTCATCACCGGCGGCGAACTCGGCGACGAACTGGAGCCGCTGCTCGTCCGCGCCGCCGAGCTCAAGGAGGGGCGGCCGTGGGCCGCATCCGACGCTCTCGCGGGCCGTTCGATCGCGCTGATCTTCGAGCAGCCGTCGACGCGGACGCGGGTCTCCTTCGAGGTCGGGGTCGCCGAGATGGGGGGGACGCCGATCGTCCTCCGCGGCGACGAGCTCCAGCTCAGCCGGGGCGAGTCGATCGGCGACGTCGGCCGCGTCCTCTCCCGGTACCTGCACGCGATCGTGATCCGCAGCGGCTCCCACGAGCGCGTCGCCGAGCTCGCCGCCGAGGCGGAGGTGCCGGTCGTCAATGCCCTCACTCCCGAGCACCACCCCTGCCAGACGCTCGCCGACCTGCAGACGCTGCGCGAGCGGTTCGGCTCGCTCGAGGGGCTCCGGGTCGCCTTCGTCGGCGACGGCAACAACGTCGCCCGTTCCCTCGCCCTGCTCGGCTCGCAGGCCGGAGCGCAGATCGTCGTCAGCTCACCGCCCGGGCTCGAGCTCGACGCCGGCGCCGGCGCCGAGCTGATCTCCGACCCCGCCGAGGCCGTCGCCGGCGCCGACGCCATCTACACCGACGTCTGGATCAGCATGGGCGAGCCCGAGGCCGCCGCCAAGCGCGAGGCGCTCGCGCCCTACCGCGTCGACGAGGCCCTCCTCGCGAAGGCCTCCGACCGCGCGATCGTCCTCCACTGCCTGCCTGCCCACCCCGGCGAGGAGATCACCGCCGACGTCCTCTACGGCCCCCGTTCGGCCGTGTTCGACCAGGCCGAGAACCGCCTCCACGTGCAGAAGGCACTGCTCGAGCTGCTCGTGGACTAAGCGGCGTCGGCCTCCGGATCCGCCTTCCGCTTTCGCGGCGGCCCATCCAGCCACTCGGGTCGATCGATCCCCGAGTACTCCTGGATGGCTCCGTAGATGTGTTGCAGGATCCGGGTACTGCGCTTGACCCGAAGCATGCAGACCCCGAATGGAAGCTTGTCGACCTTCCTACCACTGCTCGATGTCGGGAAGTGATTGACGGTGTGTTTGCGAGCGGATTCCGGATTCAGCCCCAGCAGCGCCAGCCAATACGCCTCGATCTCGTCGATCGAACGCGTCTGTGTGGTGTACGCGTTCAGGTGAAAGGTGAAGTCATCGGGGCCCACCTCGAAGCACTCGCGCAGGAAGCCGGCGAAGAACGCGACCATCGGGCCGTCGGAGTTCACGAACCGGACTGAGTTCCGCCCCTTGGCCCCCTCGGCCCAGTAGAGCATGCAGCCGGCTTGGTGGAGAGTCTCACCCCGGCGCGCGCGCTCCCGGCCCTCGAGTTGCCATTGGACGCGGAGCCGGCGATGTTTCTCGCTCCATGCGGTGCTGCGGACGACGCGCGCTCGCTGCAGATTCCGCTTCTTCTGCCGAGGCAGCAGTTCGATGTCCCTGACCCAGATGCTGACCGTCGATTTCGAGACGCCGAGGTGCTGGGCGATCATTCCGATCGGGGCGCCGAGGGAGCGAAGCTGGCGAGCCTGAGCGTGCTCTTCCGCTAAGTAGGGACGCTTGGGTTGGCCAGCGAACATATGTTCGTATGATGGCGGCGGAACCGGACGGAACCGGGGTGGATGGGACCACCTAGACTGCGCCACTCACGAGGCCCCGTCGTCTAGTGGTTAGGACGCCAGGTTTTCATCCTGGTAACGGGAGTTCGATTCTCCCCGGGGCTATCCGCGCATGTACCCAGAGATCAACATCGGCCCGTTGACCCTGCAGACCTTCGGGCTGATGTTCGGGCTCGGGTTCATCGCCGCCGGGCTCGTCGTCGGGCGCCGGTTCAAGGAGCTCGGCAAACCGGCGGACTGGGCCTACGAGATGGCGTTCGCGGCGCTGATCGGCGGCCTGGTCGGCTCGCGGGTCTACTTCGTGATCGAGAACTGGGACGACGTCAGCGACGATCTGTTGGGCAACCTGTTCAGCGGCTCCGGGCTCGTCTGGTACGGCGGCGCGATCGGCGGGGCGCTCGCGGTCCTCGGCTGGGCCCGATGGCGCGGGATCATGACCCTGTTGCTCGCCGATGTCGCGGCGGTGCCGCTGACGATCGGCTACGCGATCGGCCGCGTCGGCTGCCAGCTCTCCGGCGACGGCGACTACGGCCGCGCCTGGGACGGCCCGTGGGCGATGGCGTATCCCGACGCCACGGTGCCGACCGACACGCCGGTCCACCCGACCCCCATCTACGAGACCCTGTTCATGGGCCTGGCCGCGCTCGTGCTCTGGCGGCTCCGCGACCGCTTCCGGCCCGGCATCCTCTTCGCCCTCTACCTGATGGTCGCCGGCTTCGAACGGTTCATGGTCGAGTTCGTCCGCCGCAACGGCGACGTCGCGCTCGGCCTCACCCAGGCCCAGCTCCTCAGCGTCGCGATGATCCTGTTCGGCGGCGCCTGGATCGCGATCGTGGCCGCACGGGGACAGCTCCGCGCACCGACGCCGCCCCGATTCGCCTGAGCCTGCGGCTCAGCTCGAGCGGGTGATGCCGCCGTCGAGCGGGATCACGGTGCCGGTCAGATAGGCGGCGCGGTCCGAGCAGACGAACGCGACCAGATCGCCGTACTCCTCCGGCCGGCCGAGCCGTCCCGCCGGCACTTCGGCCCGCGCCTGCTCCTCGGCATCTTCGAACGACCCGTAAAGCTCAGCGAGCCGCTCGGTGGCGAACCGCCCGGTCGCGACGGTGTTCACCGTCACCCCGTCCGCCGCCACCTCGCGAGCGAGGGTGTTGAGCAGGCCGACCGTCGCCATCCGGTTGGCGTTCGACAGGGCCAGGCCGGGGATCGGCTCGCGGACCGAGGTGGACGAGACGCTGATGATCCGGCCCCAGCCGCGCTCGCGCATTCCCGGTACGCACGCCCGCGCGAGAGCAAGGGGAGCAAGCACGAGCGACTGGTAGGCGTCCCGCCACGCATTGGCATCGGCGTCGAGCGCCCCTCCCGCCGGCGGGCCGCCGGTATTGAGGATGAGGATGTCGATTGGCCCGAGCGCCTCCTCGACCCGGGCCGGCAGCGCCGCGACCGCGTCCTCGTCGCCGGTGTCGACGGCCACGACCGCCGTCTCGGTCCCGATCCCGGCGGCCACCTCCTCGAGCGCCTCCGCCGAGCGCGACGCCAGCGCCACCCGGACGCCCTCGCGCCCGAGCGCCTCGGCGATCGCCCGCCCGAGCCCGCGGCTCGCCCCGAGGACGAGCGCGACCCTGCCTTCGATCCCGAGGTCCATCCTCAGAGCACCAGGAAGACGATCACGTAGGCGACGACGCCGAGCAGGGTCCAGCCGAGCATCAGCGGCCAGCGCCGGTCGCCGCGGCTGAGGAGGAACACGGTGGCCATCAGGCCGACGACCGGCAGGACGAGCCCGAGCGCCCAGCCCCAGCTCGCGACCCGGTCCTCCTCGGTCTTCTCGACCGGCTCGGCCACCTGCGCTACGCCTGTCCGTAGAGGAGGAGGCGCGAGCGGTCGTCGGGATCGGCCTTCGCCTGCCAGCGCGTGCCCGGCGCGTACGACGACGCCATCTCCTCGACGATGAACTGCTCGACCGTGGCGTCGTACGGCTCGCCGTTTCCCTCGACCCTGACCGCGATCGAGTACTGCTTGCCGCTCATGTCCTGCCTGCCCGTCTCCGACACCGAGACCACCTCGGCGGTGCACGGAACGCCCGACTGCGCCAGCTTGTTCGCGAGCTGCGCGTAGCCCGCCGTCGCCGGCGACATCCCCGCGCTCATCGTCGAGCCCATCTTCTTGCTCGCATCCTGCGCCTGCCCCATCGCGTCCTTCATCTTGTCCATGAACCCCATGTCGACCTCCTCGCTCACCTGCCGGCCCGCCGCCGCTTCGCCGCGACCCTAGCGCGCACCGGCACCACCGGCGAGCATCCATTCGGAATACTGAGATGCCCGGGCGGTTAGCTCAGTTGGGAGAGCGCCTGCCTTACAAGCAGGAGGTCACTGGTTCGAGACCAGTACCGCCCATCCCGGCCATCCCGCTAGGCGGCGGCGAGCTCCTCCGCGGTCGTTGTCCGTGCGCCGGCCGTGAACCAGCGGTAGGCGGCGAAGGCGGCCAGCGCGAGCACCACCGTCGTTACGGCGCTGCCCTCGATGCCGAACTCGCCCCCGGTCAGCCAGTCGGCGCCGCTCGCGTCGGGCGCGAATCGCAGGATCGAGACGTCGACGGGGTTGCCGCTGACCGGGATGCCGAAGAGGTTGCCCTGGGCCCAGTTCCAGCCGCAATGAATGCCGCACACGAGCCAGATCGTCCCGATCCGGAGCGCGAGGAACGAGAAGAGGATGGCGACGAGGATGATGTTCGCCATCACGAGCGGGTGGAAGTCGAGGTGCGCCGCCGCGAATCCGATCGACGGTGCCAGGACCGCGGCCCACCCGGCCAGCTGCGTGCCGGTCAGCTGCTGCACGTAGCCGCGGAACATCGCCTCCTCGGTACTGGCCTGGACGAGAACGGCGAGGACCAGCGGGATCACGATCAACAGCGCCCCGGCGCCGACGGTCACGTCGTCGCCCGCGGGGACCGAGTCGTAGGCGCCGCTGATCCGCAGCAGCAGCGCCGGCGCGGAGACGAGCAGCACACCGCCGGCGATGCCCCCGACCAGGTGGAGCAGCGGCGTCGAGCGCCACTGGAAGCCGATCGACAACGCCGGTCGCCGGTCCCGGAGCCGCACCCACAGGAGCAGGACGACGAGCGCGATGCCGAACTCGGGCACCTCGGCGACGAGCTCGGCGGCGCTGCCCTCCTCGGGGGTGCCGAAGGCCGCGCCGATGAGCTCGATGACGGCGCCGCCGACGGCGATGAACAACGCGACCACGAGCGGGATGGCGATCCACCAGCGAGTCGGACGCTCGGCTTCGCGTGCCGCGGTGAGGTGAGGTGATCCGCTGATGTCCATGGCCATACCGCCGTCACCCCTGACGTCAGACAGCATATTCCGGAACATAGGGAGCGCCGGAGGTCCTAGGACCAAAGTCCAATTCAGGATTTCGGCTGCGCTCCCGATAGTTCTCCCAGCAATCCCCTCCCCCCTCAGGAACCCCAAGGAGAACGACCGATGAACCAGTCACGTCCCGACCGCCTGCCCCGCGCTCGACATCTGCTCGCGGGGGCTGCGGCGCTCGCCTTCGCACTGATCGCCCCCGCGGCCGCATCCGCCGCCGACCGCAACCACGACCGCATCCCCGACCGCTGGGAGCGCGCCCACGGCCTCTCGCTGAAGGTGAACCAGGCCAAGCGCGACCAGGATCGCGACGCCCTCGTCAACCGGCGCGAGTGGAAGGCTGCGATGGACCCGCGCGACGCCGACTCCGACGGCGACGGCATCGACGACGGAGACGAGAGCTCGGGCACGATCACCGAGTTCGACGCCGAGACCGGCGAGCTGACGATCGGCGTCGCCGGATCGGGGCCCGTCACCGGGCTCGTGACCGACGCGACCGAGATCAAGTGCGACGACGGCGACGACCACGGAGACGAAGACGGCGACGGCCGCGGCGGCGATGACGACGGCACGCCCGACCAGGGCCGCGGCGACCGCGTCGCCCGCTCCCACGGCGACGACGACCCCGCGGGCGAGGACAGCGACGACCCGGCCGACGACGAGTCGG
The DNA here is from genome assembly GCA_018263295.1 of Conexibacter sp. Taxonomy (GTDB): domain Bacteria; phylum Actinomycetota; class Thermoleophilia; order Solirubrobacterales; family 70-9; genus RHKX01. Next base: position 54,876 of record JADFCZ010000013.1, on the reverse strand, counting down.
GCGACGGCGAGGACGACGAGTCGCTCTGCACGGTCGCCGACCTGGTCCCCGGAGCCGCGGTCCACGAGGCCGAGCTCGAGATCGAGGACGGCGGAGCCACCTGGGAGGAAATCGAGCTCCTCAAGTAGCCGCTCGGCCCGGCGCGGGCGGCCGTAGGATGGCGCCCGTGCCGAGTCGCGAACCGAACAGCACCAGATGAGCACCGCCTGGCAGGCGGTGCTCTACGTGCATCTGCTGGCGATGGCCTTCTTCCTCGGCGGCCAGCTCGTGATCGGCCTCGCCCTTGTTCCGGTCGAGCGGACGAACCCCGACAAGGAGCGGTTGCGCGCCGTCGCCCGGCGGTTCGGGATCGGCTCGGCGATCGCGCTCGCGGTCCTGCTCGCGACCGGGATCGCGATGGCGGACCACTACTCGCTCTGGGGCTCCGACACGCTGCGGCTGAAGCTGACCCTCGTCGGCGCGCTGATCCTCCTGACCCTGGCCCACCTGCGATATCCGCGCGCCCACGTGCTCCAGGGGGCGATCCTCCTGGTCACCCTCGTCGTCGTCTGGCTCGGCGTCGACATCGCCGGCTGACGGCGGGCCTGCCCCCTAGGACGGCCCGCGCCGCTCGAGCAGCGCGCGCAGCATCTGCAGGTAGTCGAGCAGGTGGCGGGAGCCGAGGAAGTTGGCCTCGACCTCCCGTCGCGCGGCGATGCCCATCCGAATCCGGAGCGGTTCGTCGTCGAGGAGGCGGCGGACGGAGGCCCCGTACTCCGCTAGGTCGGAGGGGTCGGAGAGGAGGATGCCGCTGACGCCGTCGGTGATCTGGTCCTGGATGCCGCCGCGGGCGCTGGCGACGACCGGCTTGCCCTTCCACATCGCCTCGCCGACGGTCAGTCCGAACCCCTCGGCCAGGCTCTTCTGGACGACGATCTGAGAGCGTCGCTGGATCGCGTTGACCATCGCCGCGTTCTCCTCGACGTCGTCCATCGGCAGGCACGCGACGTGGATCCGGGCGCGCTGCTCGGCGCTGAGCCGGTTTCGCACGTCGAGCAGTTCCTTGAGGACGCCGGCGCCCTCGGGATCGTCGGCGACCGCCGACGTGGCCGGGCCGGCGAGGACGAGGTGGGGGTTGCCGCCGTCAAGCTGGTCGACGAACCCCCTCAGCACGCCGATCGGGTCCTTGAGCCGGTCCCAGCGCGACACCTGGGTGACGACCGCGGCATCGTCGGGAAGGGGGACGTCCTGGTAGATCTCGGCGTGGCGGACGACCCGGCCGGTGCTCCCGTCGTGCCGCAGGAACTCGCCGTCGTCGCCGGGATCGACGGCGCCGAGGCCGATCCGCCCGACGATCGTCTCGACCACCTCCGGCCCGAGCTCCTGGTTCTTGGCCGAGAAGACGTCGATCGAGGGCGCGACGATGAACGCCCGCTCGCGGTCGATCCCCTCCCAGATGAAGTCCGGGCGCGAGAAGACGTAGGCGTCGGCCCGCTCGATGTAGGGGCGGAGGAAGTCCCAGGCCTGCCGGGCGAGCGAGTTGGCGTGGTCGAGGCCGACGTGGCAGCGCCAGACGATCACGGCGCCGGTCGGCAGGAGCGCCTCGATCATCCCGGCCGTCTGCGGGTCGTGGAGGAAGACGATGTCGCGCCCGGTGACGATCTGCGCGAGCGCGTCGGCCGCCGGCGCCAGGGTCCGCTCGTAGATCTCGCGCTCGGCCTCGCCGAGCCCGGCGCCGTCGCCGGGGACGCCGTGGAGCATGTTGTGGATCCGCTTCGTGACCTCGAAGAACTCGGGCTCCCCCTGGATCACCCCCCAGCGTGCGTCGAGGCCGACGCCGCGGACGTAGGCGAGCAGCGACTGCAGGAGCTCGGCGACGCCGCCGCCGCGCGCAGTCGAGTTGATGTGCCAGATCGACCGGCCCTGGAAGAGCCGGCGCCCGGTCTCCATGCCGAGCTCGATCTCGTCGAATCGCTCTCCGACGACGGAGCGGAACCGCTCCGGGTCCATGCTCCCGACATGTACCTCCTCGAAGGCGGTCACGGGCGGAGCGTATTCCCGGCCACCGGCGCCCGATTCGGTAGTGGGCGCGGAAGCGCCTACGCGGCGAGCGCCCGCCTTCAGCCCGGGGCGACCACCGCCTCGCGGACGACCGCGGCCATCCGCGCCGGATCCTCGAGCTGCGGGTAGTGGCCCAGCTCCGGAAGCTCGGTCACGGGGACTCCGGGATGGAGCCGGCGGAGGGCGTCGAGCACCGCCGTCGTCGCGACCGGATCGAGCAGGCCCCAGGCGAGCCGGAGGTCGCTCCAATCGCGGATCGCCCCGTGCCAGCGGTCGGCGAGCGCGATCCGCTCGTCGAGGTAATGGACGAGCTTGTGGCCGAGCGAGCGCCCGCCGCCGTGACAGATCAGCGACCACTGGTCGTCGGCCTCCTCGGGGGAGAGCGGGTGCGCGGCCGAGAAGACCGAGCCGAACTGCTGGTCGAAGACGCGCCGGCTGCTGAGCCTCGCCGCGAGCGGGCCGAGCGGGCCGCGGAGCAGCTTCTGCGACGGCGTCAGCGTCGCCGCGTCGAGGACGATGCTGCCGTTGAACAGAAGCACGCCGGCGAGTTCGAACCCGAGCCGGCCCTCGAGGTCGCGCGCCATCAGCTCCGTGGCGACCGACGTGCCCATGTCGTGGGCGACGACGAAGATCGGCCGGCCGGTGCCGTGGCGGCTGACGAGCTCCGTCGCGAGGTCCGCCTGCCAGCCGAGCGTGTAGAGGTGGTCGCGCGGCTTGTCGGAGAGTCCGAAGCCGAGGAAGTCGAACGTCAGCACGGCCGGCCCGGGCAGCTCGTCGAGCAGCGGCCGCCAGTCGTAGGAGCTCGACGGGAACCCGTGCAAAAGCAGGACCAGCGGCCCTTCTCCCTCGCGCCGGAAGACGTGGATCCCGTGGCCGCGGAAGTGCTCGCGCTCGCCACGGGCCTCCCAGCCGCGAACCCGTTCGGTCAGCTCCATCGGCCTACGGTATTGGCATCTCCGCGGCCGCGCCGGCCTCGCGCCGCTTGCGGACGAGCGACGCGATCACGCCGGTGGCGAGGACGAAGGCGATCACCGGCAGGGTGATCTCGGGGCCGATCTTGCCGAGCCAGTAGGCGGCCCCCATCTTGACGCCGATCACGACCAGCAGGACCGCGAGCGCCGCCTTCAAGTAGTAGAGGCGATCGACGAGGTCGGCGACTAGGAAGAAGAGAGGGCGGAGGCCGAGCAGCGCGAAGGCGTTCGCGGCGAAGACGATGTAGGCGTCGTCGGTGATCGCGAGGATCGCCGGGACCGAGTCGATCGCGAAGACGATGTCGACGATGACCAGCGCTGCCAGCGCGGCCCCCGAGGCGGTCAGGACTCGGCGGCCGTTCTCGCGAGCGAGCATCCCGTCGTGGTCGTCTCCTTCCGCGATCGGGAGTCGAGCCCGGATCCGCGCGACGAGCTTCTCCTCGCCGTCGTGGTCGTGGCGGTGCTGCCACAACCGCCACCCGGTCCAGATCAAGAGCGCCGCGAAGAGGAGGTTGAGCCAGCCGAACGCGCTCAGGGCGGCGGCGCCGACGATGATGAACACGAGGCGCAGGACTAGCGCCCCGATGATCCCGTAGGTCAGCAGGCGATGGCGCTCGTGGTCCGGGATCGCGAACGCGCCGAGCACGAGCAGGAAGACGAAGACGTTGTCGAGCGAGAGCGACTTCTCGACCAGGTAGCCGGCGACGTAGGTGCTGGCGTCCCGCGGCCCGTCGGTGAGCAGGAGGATGCCCGCGAAGACGAACGCGAGCGCGATCCAGAAGACGCTGGCCTTCGCGGCGAAACCGGGTGTCATCACCCCGCCGCGGCCGCTCATCACCTTCAGGTCGAGTGCGAGGAGGACGACGACCGCGATGATCAGGCCGCCCCAGGCGAGGGCGTCGGAGGAGAACTCTGGCATTCGAACCGTCCCTTTCGTGCTTTACAGCTCGAAGGTTTGGTTCGCCTCATGGGCCTCGGTCGCCGGGGGCCATCGGACCCCGTGTTGACGACGACCGTCGTCGAGAACTACTTCCCTTCCGGTCCGGGAATCGTAGCGGGTGGGGCCGGCCGGGCTACCCTCCCCGCATGGCCAAGGTCTTCGGCGAGATCGACGATCACCTGCGCGAGTGGATCGCGCGCCAGGCTTTGTTCTTCATCGCCACCGCGCCCGCGGGGCCGGGCGGTCACGTCAACGTCTCGCCGAAGGGGCCGATCGGGTCGTTCGCCGTGCTCGGGCCGCGCCGGGTCGCCTACCTCGATGCCCACGGCAGCGGCAGCGAGACGATCGCCCATCTGCGCGAGAACGGCCGGATCTGCGTCATGTTCTGCGCCTTCGAGGGGCCGCCGCGGATCCTCCGCCTGCACGGGCGCGGCGAGGCGGTCATCGCCGGCGACCCGCGCTTCGACGAGTTGCTCGAGGCGGGGGCGTTCGAAGATCCCTCGATCCCCGAGGCGCGGCGCTCGATCGTCCACGTCGACGTCGAGCGGGTCGGCGATTCGTGCGGCTACGGCGTCCCGCTGATGGGCTTCGAGGGTCTGCGCGATCACCACGCTCTGTCCTCGGCCAAGAGCCTCCGGACGAAGGGCGCCGACGGCTACCTGCGCCACCAGCGCGAGCGCGGCGCCCGCAGCCTCGACGGGCTGCCGGCCCAGGAGCCGGAGGCCTAGACCAGCCGGGGGGAGCTCGCCTCGAGCAGCAGCCGTGCGACGAGCTCGGGGTCGTCCCAGTTCGGCGTGTGCCCGATGCCCTCGAACTGCAGGTAGCGCGACCCGGGCGGCCGGCGCTCGGGACGAGGCGGAGCCACGAGCCGGTCGAGCTCGCCCCAGACGATCGTCGTCGGGACCCGGACCAGGTCGAGGTCCTCGCAGACGTAGCGGCGCATCTCGTCGTTCGCCGACTCGTAGCCGGGGGCGTCGATCCAGGCCGCGATCATCTCCCGTCCGGCGTCGGCCGGTGCGTGCTCGGGCAGGCCGAGGCTCGTGCGCAGCATCGCCTCGCGGATCGGCGCGACCCTGGTCATCCCCATCACCAAGGGGCGGAGCCGGCGGGCCCACTTCCGGGCGTCGGCGCGCCGCTCCCCGAGTGGCCGCCGCCAGAGGCCGGCGGGCGAGATCAGGCACGTCGATGCGGCCCGGTCCGCCTTCGCCATCTCGAGCGCGACCCAGCCGCCGAGCGAGTTGCCGGCGAGGTGGGGGCGGTCGATCCCGAGCTCGTCGCAGAGCCGCGCGATCGCCTCGCCCAGCGCCCACGGAGTGGCCGGGCCGGCGAGGACCGGGCTTTCGCCGAAGCCGGGCATGTCGACGGCGATGACGTCGCGCTCAGCCGCGAGCGGATCCATTTGCGGGCGCCAGATCCCGCGGGTCGCGCCGAGGCCGTGGATCAGGACCAGCGGAGGGCCCTCGCCGATCCGCTCGTAGGCCAGGCCGGCGGCGCGTCCCATCATCGCTTCATTATGGCCGTCGTGGGACTCCGCCCGATGATCCTCGCGTTCGCGGCCGCGCTCACCTGCGCGCTCCTGGCCGTGGCGCCCGCGGCCGCCGAGAACCCCGCTCACCAGCCACCGTTCGGGCCGGAGCCCCTGGCCTCCCTGACGCCCGTCGAGCCTCCGGACCGGACGCCGCCCGGGTTCGAGCTGAGCGGAGTCGAGGCGATCGCGATCGCCGACGGGACGGCGACCGTCCGCGAGGAGCGGGCCGAGAGCCCGGGGATGAAGCCCCGGGTCGCGACCAGGGGCGACGACCGTTGGCAGGTCGACTACTTCGACGGCGGGACCGACGTCGCCCAGGTGGTGATCGACGACGCGACCGGGGAGGTGGTCGAGGCCTGGCGCAACCAGCAGGTCGAGGTCAAGCTCGCCCGCGGCTACGAGGGCGCGGTCGCGGGCAGCGTCAGCGAAGCCTGGATCTGGATCCCGCTCTGCCTGCTCTTCGTGCTGCCGTTCTTCGACCCGCGCCGGCCCTTCCGGCTGCTCCACCTCGACCTGCTGATCCTGCTCGCGTTCTCGGTCTCCCAGTTCTTCTTCAACAAGGGCGAGATCGTCTGGTCGGTGCCGCTGGTCTACCCGGTGCTCGCCTACCTGTTCCTGCGGATGACGATCGCGGGCTTCCTGCCGAAGACCCGCCCCGGACCGCTGGTCCCGTGGTTGTCGATCCGCTGGCTCCTGCTCGGCGCGGTTGCCCTGGCGGTCTTCCGGATCGTCCTCAACGTGGTCGACTCCCAGGTGATCGACATCGGCTTCGCGAACGTCGTCGGCGCCGACCGGATCGCCGGCGGGGAGGGGGTCTACGACGGGCAGTTCACGACGCTGATCGACCGCGGCGACTCATACGGGCCGCTCAGCTATCTCTCATTCATCCCGTTCGAGCAGCTCTTCCCCTGGGGCGGCGGCCTCGAGGAGCTGCCGGCGGCCCACGCCGCGGCGATCGTCTTCGACCTCGCGGTCGTCGGCCTCCTCTACCTCTGCGGGCGCCGCCTCCGCGAGGGACGCGAGGGCCGCGACCTCGGGATCGCGCTCGCCTTCGCCTGGCTCGCCTACCCCTACACGCTGTACGCGCTCAACTCCAACGGCGGCAACGACGCGTTCGTCGCGGCGCTGCTCGTCGCGGCGCTGATCTTCTTCTCCTCGCCGGTCAAGCGCGGGCTCGCGATCGGGCTCGGCGCGGCCGTCAAGTTCGGTCCGCTCGCGCTGGCGCCGCTGTTCGCTGCCGGCGACGGCGAGCGGCGAATCCGCTCGACTCTCGTCTTCGGCGCCGTCTTCGTCGCGGTCTGGGCGGTCGTCCTGCTGCCGCTGCTCCCCGACGGCGGCCTCCGGGAGTTCTACGACCGGACGTTCGGCTACCAGGCATCGCGCGGGTCGCCGTTCAGCGTCTGGGGGCTCGAACCCTCGCTCGGCGGGCTCCAGGACGTGGCCCGCGTCTTCCCCGTTCTCCTCGGAGCGGCCCTCTTCTTCGTCCCGCGCCGCCGGACCGCGCTGCAGGTCGCCGCCCTCGGCGCCGCGGTCCTGATCGCGACGCAGGTCGGCTCGACTCACTGGTTCTACTTCTTCATCCTCTGGTGGACGCCGTACGTGCTGATCAACGCGTTCGCGACGCAGGAGCGGGTGACGCCGGAGGGCGCGAGCAAGAGCTGAGCCGACGGGGGCACCCCGAACCCGTTGGCAGCAAAGCGACCTGTGAGGTCTCTTTTCCGCCACCCACCTCTTCAAGCGGAGGACTCGCAAGCCCAACCGGAGGCTGGATTCAACAAAGGGGGATGGGGGACGGGCCGATGGGCGAACTCCGTAAGCGCCGGAGCCCATCGGCCCGTCCCCCGTCCCCCGGGGCCGCGTGGGCTCCGACCACCTAGGCCCGCGAGATCGAAGTCGTCAGCTCGCCCAGTTCCGGCGAGCTGACCACCACCTCGTCGCCGTCCTGAAGCCAGACCCGCGGCTCGCGGGCGCCGCCGACGCCGGCGGGCGTGCCGGTGGAGACGATGTCGCCGGGGGCGAGGGTCATCAGGGTCGAGAGGTGGGCGAGGAGCTCGGGGATCGGGAAGATCAGGTCGGCGGTCGTCGCCTCCTGCATCCGCTCGCCGTTCAGGTCGAGGGCGATGCCGATCCCGTCGGGCGCGGTCGGCACCTCGTCGGGCGTGAGGAGGGCGGGGCCGCACGGGGCCGAGCCGTCGAAGACCTTGCCGGGGATCCACTGCGGCGTCTGGAACTGGAGGTCGCGGGCCGAGAGGTCGTTGAGCAGGGTGTAGCCGGCGATGTGGTCGAGGGCGTCGGCGGCCGCCACCTCCTTCGCGGTCCGGCCGACAACGAAGGCGACCTCGGCCTCGTAGTCGACCTTGCCGCTGGCGGCTGGGAGCTCGACGGTGGCTCCGTCGGGCACGAGCGCGTTGCGGAACTTCGCGAAGAACGTCGGCACCGGAGGCGGCTCCTGCCGTCCCTCGGCGGCGTGGTCGCGGTAGTTGAGGCCGATACAGACGATCTTCTCCGGGTCGGGCACCGGCGGCAGCAGCTCGACCTCGCCGAGCGGGACGCCGTCGCCATCGGCGCCGGCGAGGCGTTCGGTCAGGCCGTCCGTCAGCAGGCCGCGCACCGTGGCGACCTCGAGGCCGAGGGCGTCGCCCGCGTCGACCACGAGCCCGTCGCGGAGAACGCCCGCGCGGTCGCCGCGGTCGGATCGGTAGCTCACCAGTCGCACGAGGCCAGCCTATCCCGTGCGAGGTGCCATAATCGCCCGCCCGGGTCCATCGGAATGGGTCCGGAACCGTGGGGGCGTAGCTCAGTTGGTTAGAGCGCCGGCCTGTCACGCCGGAGGCCGCGGGTTCGAGTCCCGTCGCTCCCGTCCTCGCGCTGCCCCGCGCGAGGCTGCGGATAGATTGCGTCGCATGACTGACGCAGCGCAAGGCAAGACGGTCCTGATGACGGGCGGCAGCGGGTTCCTGGGGGGCTGGTGCATCGCCGCGCTGCTCGACCGCGGCTACGCGGTCCGGACGACGATCCGCGACCTCGCTCGCGAGCAGCACGTCCGCTCCCAGGTCGCAGCCGCCGGCGCCGAGGCCGGCGACCGGCTGACAGTGCTCGCCGCCGACCTCCATTCCGACGACGGCTGGGCCGAGGCAGTCGCCGGCTGCGACCACGTCCTCCACACGGCCTCGCCGTTCCCCCCGAAGCAGCCGAAGGACCCCGACGAGCTGATCGTCCCCGCGCGCGACGGCGCGCTGCGGGTGATCCGCGCGGCGCTCGACGCGGGCGTCGGCCGAATCGTGATGACCTCGTCGGTGGCCTCCGTCCGCGGCGGCGGCCCGCCGCTCAACGGCTCGACCTACACCGAGGCGGACTGGACCGACGGCGCCGACACGAACCTGCTGCCGTACACGCGCTCGAAGGCGATCGCCGAGCGCGAGGCCTGGAAGCTGGTCGAGGAGGCCGGCGCCGAGGACCGGCTCGCGGTCGTCAACCCCGGCGCGATCATCGGCCCGGCGCTGAGCGACGACGTCTCGTTCTCGCTGCAGCTGATCGAACGCCTCCTCAAGGGGATGCCCGCCGTCCCCCGGCTCGGCTTCAGCTTCGTCGACGTCCGCGATGTCGCCGACCTCCACATCCGCGCCATGGAGCAGCCGGCCGCCGCCGGCAAGCGCTTCATCGCCGTCGACCGGTTCATGTGGATGGCCGACGTCGGCGCGGTGCTCGCGGACCGCCTCGGCGAGCGCGCCCGCAAGGTGCCGAAGCGCGTCGCGCCGGATCTGATGGTCAAGGCGATGAGCCTGTTCGACCCGGCGGTGCGCGCGATCCTCGGCGATCTCGGGCAACGTCCCGAGTACTCGAACGAACGCGCCCGGTCCGAGCTCGGATGGTCGCCGCGTCCGCTCGAGGACTCGATCGCCGAGACCGGCGAGAGCCTGATCGAGCACGGGATCGTCAGCGTCTAGGCGAAACGCGCGCAGAGACGAAACGACGTCCGCTGGGCGGATGTCGTTTCGGTCTCTCCTCCTCCCCTCCCCGAGAGCGGGGACCGCCCGAAGTTCATGCGCTGGGGACGAACGTGGGGGCGATCTCGCCGGGGGTGGCGAACCGTACCCGATTTCGCCGGTCTTCGTGCCGATTGGTACAGAACCCCCCCGGGAGGGCTTCGATCAGAGCTTCGCGAGGACCTCGGCCGCAGCCCGTTGACCTGACTGGATCGCGCCGTCCATGTAGCCGCCCCATTCCGTCGCCGTCTCGGTCCCGGCCCAGTGGATGTGCCCCGCCGGCCTGCGGACGGCGCCGGGGTACCCCACGATCGCGCCGGGCGGCATGACGCCGCCGTAGCAGCCGCGGCTCCACGGATCGGCCGCCCACGACTTCTCGACGTACCCGGTCATCGCGCTCTCCGCCTTCGAGCCGAAGTAGCGGACGAAGCACTCGACGACCGCAGCCTTGCGTTCCGCCTCGCTCGCCTCGAGCAGCTCGCGGGCGTCCTGGCCCTCGATGAACCCGAGCAGGACACCGGGATCGCCGTCCGGCGGCGAGTTGTCGTAGGTGAGCTTCACCGGGCCCGTGTCGGACGTGGTCATCCCGTTCAGGCCGTCGTCGCGCCAGAACGGCGAGTCGTAGACGGCCATGCACTTGATGACGGTGCCCATCGGGAACCGCTGATCGAGTTGGGCCTTGGAGGCGGGCAGGGGAGGGTTGAACCGGATGCCGCCGATCAGCGCCGGGGGCACGGTGACGATCACCCGCTTCGCCGACCACGTGTCGTCGCCGGCCCGGACGGCGACCCGACCGCCGCTTGTCCCGATCGACTTCACCGGCCGGCTCAGCTTCACCGCCCCGCCCAGTCGCTTCGCGAGCTCGAGTGAGATCCGCTGCGAGCCGCCGACGATCCGCTTCTCCTGGGCCCCGTCGGTGGTGTTGATCAGGTTGTTGAAGTCGGCTCCCGCCATCGCCGTGTAAAGGGCGAGGAACAGCAGCGACGTGTCGCGCGGCTCGACCGCGAACACCGACGTGATCGCAAGATCGATGACGTCGCGGGCCTCGGGGCTGAGCCCGAAGTCGTCGAGGTAGCCGGCGAGGGTGACGCTGTCCCATTCCACCGCCTGCGGCGCCGTCCACGGTGCCTCGACGGGGACGGCCGCCGCCTTCGCGTTCATGTCGCCGAGGACGTTGAGGATCTCGATGAGAACCGGACCGCTGACCGGTGGGATGATCCCCTCGTACTCGGTCAGCGTGCCGTCGCGGTAGTAGATGCTCTTGCCGTCGACGTAGGTGTCGAAGGTCTCGAGGCCGAGCTGGTCGATCAGATCGAGGACGTGGGTCTGCCCGGGGCCGACCCACTGGCCGCCGATCTCGACGACCTCGCCCTTGCCGATCTTCTCGTTCAGCGTCCTGCCGCCCACGCGGTCCCGCGCCTCGAGCACGACGACCGTGCGGCCGGCCTTCTCGATCGCCCGTGCGGCGCTGAGGCCGGCGAGGCCAGCGCCGACGACGACGACGTCGGTCTTGCGTTTCCGCGCGGCGACGCCGACCGACCCGGAGGCACCGGCGACCCCTCCGGCGGCGATCCCAGCCGCTCCGGCGACTGCGCCGCCGAGTGCGGCGCGGCGACTGAACCCGCTGCGCTCGGTCTCGTTCTCCGCGGTCACTAGAGGGCGCCGCCGGCCGCGGCGGGAGCGGTCGGGTCATTGCCCTCCTCGCCGATCGACTCGCGGGCCAGGTACTCCTCGGCCAGCAGCGGGTTGTCGCGCGAGCGCTCGACGATCTTGAGCAGATCCGACATCGTCGAGACTTCCTCGACCTGCTCCTTGATGAACCACTGCATGAACTGCTCGCCCTGGTAGTCGCCCTCGTCGCGGGCCTTCGCGGCGAGCGCGCTGATCTGGTCGGTGACGCGCTTCTCCTGCGCGAGCGCGAGCTGGACGGGCGCGACGATGTCGTCGAAGCCGACCTCGGGAGCCTCGACGCCCGGCGTCCTCACGTCGAGGTCGGCGTCGAGCAGGTACTGGGTGATCATCATCGCGTGGTTGCGCTCCTCGACCGCCTGGCGGTAGAAGAACGCGGCCAGGCGCGGCAGCGTCTCCGCGTCGTAGTGGACCGCGATCGCGACGTACTGCTGGTGGGCGGCGAACTCGTTCGCCACCTGCTCGTTCAGCGCGTCACCGAAGCTCGATTGGCTCATCTTCCCTCCGTCGGGTTTCAGGTTCGGGCGTTCGACGGTAGCCCAAACCCGGAGTTCGGTCTGCCGAACCGGTCGTTCGGCTACCCGAACTCCTACCCCCAGCGGAAGCCGGTCGCGGAGGGGACCGGGTCCATCGGGGCCGTCGGCAGCCCCGATGGGACGGTGGGGTCGTTGTAACCGGACGGCGCCGTGTCGTTGGGCGTTCCCGCGTGGAAGAGCGACGCCAGGTACTGGATCTGGCCGCGCCCGACCTCGACCTCGCCCTGGCCGCCGCCGTAGATGGCGATGCCGTTGGCGGCGCAGTGCTCGTAGACGGAGAACAGCTCCCGCAGCGACCCGAACCGCGACGGCTTCGAGTTGATCGCCTTCGGCGTCCACTCGAGCGCGGTGATGTCGGCGAGCGAGTGCAGCGGCGCGTCCCAGGTGAGACGGTCGGCCAGGGGCTCGAGCAGGGCGCGGGTCTCGTCGTTGACGTCGGGGTCCTCGAGGTAGGCGTCCGGGAAGGCCTCGGCGACCTGCCGGTAGAGCCCGGGGTCGGTCTCGACGTCGACCGGGGTCCCGCGGTAGTGGCCCTTGAGGTCGAGGACGCGGACCGGCGCGAGCCCTGCGATCTCGGCGATCAGCTCCGGGGTCCAGTCGTTCTCGGGGTCGAGCTTGAAAGCGAGCCCCGGGTACTTGTCGAGGCGCTTGCGGATCGGCCCGGTCGTCGAGCCGGCCTCGCCGTCGAAGGTCGTCAGCCGGGTCGAGCAGACGAACTGCAGCGGCTCCGGGTCGCGGCCGATCGCCGCGTGGAACGAGGTGCCGGCCTGCCGCAGCGCGAGATCGAGTGCGGCGCTCTCGAACGCCCACCGCCGGTAGTGGCGGGAGGCCTCCATGCCGGGGGCGGCGACCGGGAACAGGTCGAGCTCGCCGACGAGATCGGAGAACTGGCCGAGGGTCGCGACCCCGGTGAAGTCGTGGACGGCGCCGCCGTCGCGGTGCGCGATGTGGTCGAGGACGTCGTAGACCACGTCCTCGCCGATGCCCTCCTCACCGAGCCCGCGCAGGTGGATCAGGGTCGAGGGGCGCGTGAAGCTCCCGTATTCGCGATCGTGACCCGTCAACTCGTAGGACTCGACCCGCAACGGAATCGACTCGATCCGCTCCCACAACTCGCTCATCCGCACTCCTTCTATTCGGTGAGGGCGGTCGGCTCGCCGTCGCCGGAGGACCGGTGGCCGCCGGCGTAGGCGAGGACCCAGAGGACCGCTCCGAGCAGGAGCAGAAGCCCGGCTCGGAGGAAGATCTCGCCCTCGTTGTCCACGATCAGCACCACGCAGACTATGGCCCCGAGGATGGGGGCGATCGTCGGCGCCCGGAAGTGGTCGTGCTCGACCTCGTCCCGCCGCAGGACGAGGACCGCGATGTTGACGATCGTGAACGCGCAGAGCAGCAGCAGCACGGTCGTGTCCGCCAGCGTTCCAAGGTCGCCGGTCGAGACGAGGATCAGCCCGATGACGGTGGTGAAGACGATCGCGGTGATCGGCGTCCGCCGGCCCGAGAGGACGCGACCGAAGAACCCGGGAACGATTCCCTCCTCCGCCATCCCGTAGACGAGCCGCGAGGCCATGATCATGTTGATCAGAGCCCCGTTGGCGAGCGCGAACAGGGTGATCGCGGCGAAGACCTTCGGGTCGAGTCCGAGCGGGCCCTGCTCGCCGACGAGGACGAGCGGTGCGGAGGAGCCGGCGAGCTCCGCGGTCGGGACGACGCCGGAGGCGACGAGCGTCACCAGCAGATAGAGCGTCCCGGCGATCGCGAGGCCGCCGAACAGGATCCGCGGGTAGTTGCGCGACGGTTCGTGGACCTCCTCGGCGATGTTGACCGAGTCCTCGAAGCCGATCAGCGCGTAGAAGGCGAGGCCGGCGCCCGAGAGGATCGCGAAGAACGGCGTCACGCCCTCCTTGAACTCGAGGTTGCGGCTGAAGTCGGCGTCGGCGTCGCCGAGCGCGGCGAACCCGATCACGATGATCAGGATCAGCCCGCCGACCTCGATCAACGTCAACAGCGCGTTGACGCGGACCGACTCGGCGATCCCGCGGGCGTTGATCAGGGCGACGACGATCAGGAAGGCGATCGCGACCGGGATCACCCGGACGTCGACGAACTCGCCGAGCGCGTCGCCGGCGAACCCGCGGGCCAGGGTGCTCGCCGAGGTGATGCCCGACGCCATCACCGCGAACGCGACCATGAACGTGAAGAACGGCCGGTGGAACGCCTTGTTCGTGTAGAGCGCCGCGCCCGCCGCCTTCGGGTACTTAGAGACGAGCTCGGCGTAGGCGCACGCGGTCAGCGCGGCGAGGATGAACGCCGCCGCGAAGGCGGCCCAGATCGCACCGCCGACCTCGCCCCCGACCTCGCCGACGAGCGTGTAGATGCCGCCGCCGAGCATGTCGCCGACGATGAACAGCAGCAGCATGATCGGGCCGACGCGGCGCGCCAGTCCCGGCTTCGTCCCTCCGGCACCCGGTGCCGGCTCGTCGGCTCCGGCGCTCGTCGTCGCAGCTCCCGCCAACTGTCTCCCTGCCTCCCTGTCAGCTCATTCCGGGCGGTCCGAACAGGGCCGCCCCCGCCAGGTCCCCGAATGCGGCGATCGCCGCTCGCAGGTCCCGCTCCTCGCTTCGTTCCTCCTTGGCATGACTGATTCCCCGAACCGAGGCGGCGAAAACCATCGCCGTCGGGACGACACGTGCCATTTCGGCCGCATCGTGGAGCGCGCCGCTCGCGATCGCCGCCGCCCGCCCGCCCGCCGCCGCCGCCGCGGCCTCGGCCGCGCGGACCAGCTCCGGGTCGAAGGGGATCGGCTCGATCCGCCAGATCGGGTGTTCGGCGATCTCGCAGCCGCGCCCCGCGGCGATGGTCCCCGCCGCCTCCCGCACCGCCGCCAGCATCGCGGCGAGCTCGGGCTCGCGGGGGTGCCGGAGGTCGACGCCGAGCGCAGCCCGGCCGGCGACGGCGGTGATCACGCCGGGTTCGAGCTCGAGGCTGCCGGTGGTGCCGACGCCGCCGTTCTCCCGGGCGATCCGCTCGACCGCGAGGCCGATCTCGGCCGCCGCGAGCCCGGCGTCCCGCCGCTGGATCATCGGCGTCGTCCCGGCATGCGAAGCCTGGCCGGTGAGGTCGAGGCGGAAGCGCTCGACGCCGGCGCACCCGGAGACCGCCGAGCAGCTCTCGCCCTCCGCTTCCAGCACCGGGCCCTGCTCGATGTGGAGCTCGATGTAGGAGCCGATCGAGCCGAGCCGGGCGTTCGCCCGCGGCGCGCCTTCGAGCTCGACTCCGGCGGCCGCGAGCACCGGGCCGATCGGCTCGCCCTCGGCGTCGGTGAGGTCGGCGAGCGCCGCCGGATCGAGGGTGCCGGCGAGCGCGGAGCTGCCGAACAGGCTGCGGCCGAAGCGCGAGCCCTCCTCGTCGGCGAAGTCGATCAGGACGAGGTCGCGCGGCGGCACCCGCCCCTCCGGGTCCGCGGCCCAGGCGCGGAGGACGCCGAGCGCCGCCATCACGCCGAGGGCGCCGTCGAGCGGACCCCCGGCCGGGACCGAATCGAGGTGGGAGCCGAGCGCCAGCGCCGGGGCGGAGCGGTCGGCCCCGGGGAGACGCGCCCAGAGGTTCCCCGCCTCGTCGGTCTCGACCTCGTTGATGCCGATCGCAGCGAGGCGTTCGCGGAGCAGGTCGCGGGCGGCCGCCCACACCGGTGTCCAGCAGACGCGGCGGGCTCCGTCGGGGCCGCTGGTCGCGGCGGCGAGGGCGTCGAGGTCCGCGAGGACGCCATCGGCGTCGATCGTCGGCGCCGCGGACCCGTCTGCGGTCAAGCCACGCGCTCCCGCCGGAGCGCCTGAGCGAGGCAGTGGGCGCCGCCGCCGCCGAGCGTGAACATGCTCAGGTCGGGGTCGTAGACCTCGATCCCGCGGGCCCGGAGCTGCTCGTTGAGGCTCTTCGAGTACTCGGCCGAGAGCGCCCGGTCGTCGCCGAGAGAGATCGCATTGACGCCGAGCGCGAACGCCTCCGACATCGGTACCTCGAGGATCTCGAAGCCGGCGTCGGTGAGCCAGCGGAGCAGGCCCTGGCCGGCGACCTCGACGCAGACGGCGGCGAGCTTCGGCGCGAGGATCGCGAGCAGGACGTCGATGTGGATGAACTGGCTCGGGATCATCTCGATCCGGACCTCCCAGCCGAGCTCCTCCATCCAACCGGCGAGTTGGCGCGCGGCCTGGACCTGCGTCCGCTCCTCGCCGTTGCCGATCACCATCTTCCCGGGCTCGACGATGACGACGTCGCCGCCCTCGATGGCGGCCGCGGTGATCATCCGGTGGATCCGGATCCCGGCCTCCTGGTAGAAGCGGATGACCGGGGCGTACTCGCCGCGCCGCCACTGCTGGTGCATCTGGGTGACGACGGCTCCCTCGGGGGTGGCTACGCTCGAGTCGCGCGCGAACACCTGGTAGGGGAGAGCCGGGTCGGGCTCGAGGAAGTGGACGCGAACCCCGGCGCTCTCGTAGGCCGAGACCATCTCCGCGTGCTGGGCGACGGCCGCCCGCTTGTCGAAGCTCCGATCGCTCTCGAGGGTCGCCTTGGAGATCGCGCTGGTCGGCAGCCAGCGGTAGTTGTCGGGAGGGCAGAGCAGAACGTCGTGCAGCCGCCCGTACTCGGAGTCCGCCCCCCAGGGCATCTCGTTCGTGTCCACTTCGGTCATTCGATCACCACCCTGATCGTCGAGAGGGTCCGGTCGCTGGCGCCGCGCACCTGGCCGCCGTGGGCGAGGGAGTCGGCGATGAAGTCGAGCGTCGCGCGGCTGAGGCGCTCGCCGGGGAGGACGTTGGGGACGCCGGGCGGGTAGGCGGCCAGCGACTCGGCGGCGATCCGGCCCTCGGCGTCGTCGAAGGGAACGGTCTCCTGCGGGCCGAGGAAGGCGGCCCGCGGGGTCATCACGGTCGGCCCCCATGGCGGCGGCGGGGCGAAGGGCGCCTTCGGGTCGTCGGGCTCGGTCTGGAGCTCGGCGACGGCGTCGCGAAGGCCGGCGATCAGCCGCGCCCCGGTCTCGGCGACCTTCTCGCCGATCCCGAAGACGGCGACCACGACGTTCTCGGCGTAGAGCTCGAACCAGATGTCGTGTTCCTCGCGCATGTACTTGGCGATCCGGTTGCCGGTGGTCCCGGTGCCGCGGACGTCGATCGAGACCCGCAGCGGATCCCAGGCGAAGACGCTGGCGGCCGCGGTGATCTCCTTGCCGAGCACGTCGAGCCCGGGGATCTCGCGGATCTCCTGCCGCAGCTCGGTCAGCGAGTCGATCGTCTCGCTGAGCAGCGCCGGGCCCGAGATCGCGTTCTGGCGCCGGGCGGCGTCGAGCGAGACCGAGAGGATCGCGCTCGGGCTGGTCGACTCGACCAGCGTCACCGAGCGGTCGACGATCCGCCCATCGATCCGCCCGTCCGGATGCTCCTCGTCGGCGCCGAGGTGGAGGATCGCCGACTGGGTCATGCTGCCGCCGAGCTTGTGGACCGAGTTGAGCACGACGTCGGCGCCGCAGGCGAGGGCGTTGGCGGGAAGCCGGTCGGAGAATGCGAGGTGCGCCCCCCACGACTCGTCGACGACGAGCGGGACGTCATGGGCGTGGGCGACCGAAGCGAGGCCGCCGATGTTGGCGACGGCCCCGAAGTAGGTCGGCGAAACCGCGAACACGGCGACGACGTCGGGCTGCTCCCGGAGGGCCGCCTCGAGCGCGTCGACGGTCAGGCAGTGGGCGACCCCGAGCTCGTCGTCGATCTCGGGCGCGAGGAAGGTCGGGCGCAGGCCGCTGAGGACGAGCCCGTCGATGACCGAGGAGTGGACGTTGCGCTGGACGATGGCGCGGTCGCCGAGGTGGGCGAGCGCCATGCAGATCGCGTGGTTGCCGCCGGATGCCCCATTGACCAGGAACCAGCTGCGGCGCGCGCCCCAGGCCTCAGCCGCGAGCTCCTGCGACTGCTGGAACGGAAGGTCGAGCGGGTCGGGGCCGACGTCGATCCCCTCGACGCCGGAGGGGAAGTCGAGGCGCAGCGCGGCGTCGCCGACCGCTTCGCGGAGGCCGGGATCCGCACCGGCGCCGCCCTTGTGGCCGGGGATGTGGAATCTGCCCGGGTTGGTCTTCGCGAGGGCGACGAGAGCGTCGAGGTATGGGGTGCTGTTCTGGTCCATCGCCGTCCACCGTAATGCCCGGCCGCCGAATCGGCCATGCGGTCCCCGGGGGCGCTGCTAACCTCGCGTCGTCGCCCAGTGATTGACGACGACCTACCTCGAAGTACCAGGCTCCGCGCTCCCGTCCGGGGGCCGTTGAGGCCGAGCCGCCGCGGGCGGACGGCTGGGCCGTGCGCGGGCGGTGATCGCCGATGACCTCGGTGATCCTCCTCCTGCTCGTCCTCCTGTTCGTGCTGATCAACGGGTACTTCGTCGCGGCCGAGTTCGCCGTCGTCCGGACCCGCGCCTCGCGGATGCAGCACCTGGCGGAGGAGGGCGATCGCCGCGCCAAGGTCGCGCTCGCGCAGCTCGACCACGTCGACGAGTACGTCGCCACGTCACAGGTCGGGATCACGCTCGCCTCGTTGGCCATCGGCTTCCTCGGCGAACCCGCGATCGCGACGCTGATCGAGCCGCTGATCGACGGCTGGGTCGGCCATGCCGCGTCGGTGATCATCTCGGTCGCGCTCGCCTTCTCCGTCGTCACCCTCCTGCACGTGATCCTCGGCGAGCAGGCGCCGAAGATGCTCGGCATCGCGAGGGCGGAGTCGCTGATGCTGCGGTTCTCGCGGCCGATGACCTTCTTCCGGAAGATGTTCTCGCCGCTGATCGCGATCACCAACCCGCCGGCCCGCTTCCTCGTCGAGCGGGTGATGCGGATCGAGCTGGACGAGGACGACGAGACCTCGCCCGAGGAGCTGCGAGTGCTGATCAGCCGCGGTCGCGAGAAGGGCGGCCTCGAGGAGAGCGAAGCGGGGATGCTCGGCGGCGTCTTCCACCTCCACGAGCAGGAGGCCCGCGAGGTGATGACGCCGATCCCGGCGGTGATCACCGTCGACTCCTCCGACACCGTCGAGGACGCCCTGCGTCGCTGCGTCGCCAGCGGCCACACGCGGCTCGTGGTGATCGAGGACGACAACCCCGACCGCGTCCGCGGGATCGTCCACAACAACTCCCTGGTCCGGCTGATGATGAGCGCCGGCTCCGACGCCTCGATCGAGCCCGCCGTCCGCGACGCGCCGATCATTCCCGAGACGAAGCCGCTCGACGACCTCCTCGCCGAGCTCCAGCGCCAGCGCAGCTCGATCGCGATCGTCGTCGACGAGTACGGCCGCACGGTCGGGATCGCGACCGTTGAGGACATCCTCGAGGAGGTGGTCGGCGAGATCGAGGACGAGACCGACCCGCGCGGGGAGGAGGTCCGCAAGCTCGCCGACGGCGACTGGTACGTCCGCGGACACGTCTCCCTCGGCGACCTCGAGGACGCCGAGATCGAGCTCCCCGTCGACACGGACGCCTACAACTCGATCGGCGGCTACGTCTTCAACGAGCTCGGCCGGCTGCCGAAGCGCGGCGACTCGATCAAGGCAGGCGGCTACACGATCCGGGTCGAGTCGGTGCGCGAGAACCGGATCGTCGCCTTGCGCATCCACCCGGGATAACCCCGAGGGAATGCTCCGCTTCGCGTCCGCTTCCCTCGGACCGTTGGGTGTTACTGGACGGGAACCCTGTACGTCAGGATCGGATCAGTAGTTGTAGAAGCCGGCGCCGCTCTTGCGCCCCAACTTGCCGGCGGCGACCATCTCGCGCAGGCGCTGGGGAGGAGCGTGGTCCTCCTTGCCGCTCGCGGAGTGGAGCTTCTCCCCGATCGCGACGGAGACGTCGAGGCCGACGAAGTCGAGGAGCTGGAGCGGCCCCATCGGCTGTCCCGCGCCCTTCGACATGCAGGCGTCGACCTCGATCGGGTCGAGGCCGAGCTCGTCGAGGAGGCGGACGGCGTCGAAGAGGTACGGGAACAGGAGCCGGTTGACGACGAAGCCGGCTTCGTCGGGGACCTCGACGACGTGCTTGCGGAGGGCGCCGCAGAAGGCGCGGGCGCGCTCGCCGATCTCGGGAGCGAGCGACCCCGGCAGGCAGAGCTCGATCAGCTCCATGCGCGGGACCGGGTTGAAGACGTGGAGGCCGTAGAAGCGGTCGGCGATCCCCGCCCGCGAGCCGAGCTCGGCGATCCCGAGCGACGAGGTCGTGGTCGCGAGGTCGGCGCCGGGGCAGATCTCGCCGAGGCCGGCGAGCATGGCCGCCTTGGCGTCGGAGTCCTCGACGATCGCCTCGACGACGAGGTCGCAGCCCTCGAGGTCGTTGGGGCTCGTGGTCACCTTGACCCGGGAGGCGTCGCCGCCCTCGACCCTGGCGCAGAGCTTCTCGAGCGTCTCCTCGGCGCGCCACGCCGAGCCGTCGGAGCGGGCGAGGACGTGGACCGGGCCCAGGATCGATGCCGACGCGGCCACCCCGAGTGCGATCGCGCCGCTGCCGGCGACCGCCGGTCGCTCGTAACCGTGCTCGTGTGCCTCGCTCACCGCTGGGGCTCCGGCTCGGCCTCCGCGGCCGCCTCCTCGTTCGTGCGCTTGCCGAGCGCCGACGGCCACCAGATCCGGCGGTCGAGGTCGAGCGCCAGAGCCGGAACGAGGACCGAGCGGACGACGAACGTGTCGAGGAGCACTCCGAAGGCGACGACGAACCCGAGCTCGGTGAGGAAGACGAGCGGCAGGACGGCGAGGGCCGAGAACGTGCCCGCGAGGACGATCCCGGCCGAGGTGATGACGGCGCCGGTGACCGCGAGCCCGCGCAGCATGCCCTCGCGCGGCCCGCGCCGCTGCGTCTCCTCGCGGACCCTGGCCATCAGGAAGATGTTGTAGTCGACCCCCAGGGCGACCAGGAATATGAACGCGAACAGGGGTAACGACGGGTCGCTGCCGGCGAAGCCGAAGACCACGTCGAAGACGACGAACCCGACTCCGAGAGCGGCCCCGAAGGACAGGATCACGGTTCCGATCAGGACCAGCGGGGCGACGAGCGCGCGGAGCAGGACCATCAGGATCAGGAAGACGACGGCGAGGGCGACCGGCGGGATCAGCTTCGAGTCCTTGGCCGCCGCGACGCGGAGGTCGCGCTCGGTGGCGGTCGGCCCGCCGATCAGGACGTCCTCTCCGCCCGCCTCCTTGGCGACCTCCCGCAGCTCCGGGATCTGATCGTAGGTCGAGGTCGCGTAGGGATCGTCGGCGAGCGTCACCTCGATCTGCTGGCCCGGTGGGCCGGTCGCGCCGATCCGAACGTCGTCGACGGCGTCCTGGCTGGCTAGCGCCTCGGCGACGTCGGCGGTCTTCGACGTGTCGGGGACGATCGCGTAACTCGGGGCGCTGGCGCCCGCGGGGAACGACTCGGCGAGCAGATCCTGACCCCGCACCGACTCGACGTCGTCCCGGAAGCTGCTCGTCTGCGTCAGACCCGTGTCGAGGTTGAGCCAGCCCAGCGTCATCAGCACGAGCACGGCGACGGTGCCGATCCAGACCCGCCGCGGGCCGCGGGCGATGTTCTCGCCGATCCGCCTCCAGGCGCCATGGGTCTCGTCCGCCTTCTGGTCGCCGACGTGCGGGACGAACGGCCAGAACGCCCAGCGCCCGGCGATCACGAGGATCGCCGGGAGGACGGTGAGCATCGAGATCATCGCGATCGCGATGCCGGTGGCTCCGATCGGGCCGAGGCCCGAGGTCCCCTCGACCTCGGCCAGCATCAGGCAGAGCAGCGCGGCGATGACGGTCAGGCCCGAGGCGATGATCGCCGGCCCGGCGCGCCGCAGCGCCTCGGCCATCGCCTCGTGCTTGTCCTCGTGGAGCCGCAGCTCCTCGCGGTAACGGGCGACGAGGAGCAGGGCGTAGTCGGTCCCGGCGCCGAAGACGAGCACCGGGAGGATGCCCGCGGACTGGCCGTTGACGGTGACGCCGATCTCGGTCAGCCCGAAGCCGACGGCTCGCGTCACGAGCTCGGCGAGGCCGACGGCGAAGAGCGGGAAGAACCAGAAGATCGGGCTGCGGTAGACGATCAGCAGCAGCAGGAAGACGATCCCGGCGGTCGCGAGCAGCAGGGTGCCGTTGATCGACTCGAAGACGGTGATCGCGTCGGCCGAGAAACCGGCCCCGCCGGTCACCGCCGTCTCGACGCCGGGCTGGGCCGTGCTGTCGACCTGATCGCGCGCCTGATCGACCGGCTCGGTGATGGTGTCGCCGTCGCCGTTGGCGTGGATCTGCGCGGTCAGCAGCGCGGCGCTCCCGTCCGGGGAGGGGACCGGCTTGCGATAGGGATCGACCCGCGGCGGCAGCTCCGCGTTCAGAGCCTCGCGGTCGGTTTCGATCCGCTTCAGGTTCTGCTCGCTGAGCTTCCCCTCGGCGCGCTTGTAGATGATCACCAGCTGCAGGAGCTCGTCGCCCTGGATCTCCTCGCTGGCCGCGAGCGCCTTCGTCGATTCGGCGTCGCCGGGTAGGAACGAAGAGGACTCGTTGCTCTGCGCGTCGTCGAACTTCGTCGGCAGGTTGTTGCCGATGATGACCGCGACGACGACCAGCCAGATCGCCAGAACGACCCATTTCAGGTGGCGGCTGGCGGGAAGTGTCAGCAGGCTTCGTCGCACCGGAGCGGCCGAGTCTGCCATACGGCGAACCTCGCGGTCAGGCGCCGGGCACCCATTACGGATCGTCTAACGTCCGCTCCCGCTCAACCCGCGAGAAAGGCGTTCAGGCAAATGGCAGCAGAAGGTTTCGGTGGTCGAGAGGTCGTGATCGTGGAGGCCGCGCGCCTGCCGGTCGGTCGCGGCCACGAGGAGAAGGGCTACTACAAGGACACCCATCCTTCGACGCTGCTCGCGACCGTCTACTCGGAGCTGATGAACCGCGCCGGGGTCGACCCGCTCGAGGTCGGCGACGTCGTCTGCGGTTGCGTCCAGCAGTTCGGCGAGCAGGGGATGAACATCGGCCGCAACGCCTGGCTCGAAGCCGGTCTGCCGATCGAGGTCCCGGCGACGACCATCGATCGCCAGTGCGGCTCGGCTCAGCAGGGCATCAACTTCGCCGCCGCGCTGATCGCCTCCGGCGTCCACGACGTCGCGATCGGCGGTGGGGTCGAGCACATGGGCCACATCTCGTTCGCCGACGGCTTCTCGGTCATGCAGGAGCACGGCTCGGCGATGTCGCCGCAGCTGCTCGAGCGCTTCGACCTCGTCAACCAGGGCCTCTCGGCGGAGATGATCGCCGACAAATGGGAGATCCCCCGCTCCGAGCTCGACGAGCTCGGGGTCCGCTCGCACGAGCTCGCAGCCCGCGCCACCGAGGAGGGCCGCTTCGAGCGCGAGATCATCCCGTTCCAGGTCAACGGCGACACCTACGTCACCGACCAGGGCATCCGTCCGGGCACGAACCTCGAGACGCTGAGCCAGCTCAAGCCCGCCTTCAAGGAGAACGGGAAGATCACCGCCGGCAACAGCTCGCAGGTTTCCGATGGCGCCGCCGCGCTGCTGCTGATGGCGGCCGAGAAGGCCGATGAGCTCGGCGTTCGCCCGCGGGCGAAGATCGTCGATCAGACGACCGTCGGCGTCGACCCGGTGATCATGCTCACCGGCCCGATCCCCGCCACTCGCAAGCTCCTCGACCGCAACGGGATGAAGATCGCCGACATCGATCTGTTCGAGGTCAACGAGGCGTTCGCCTCGGTCCTCGCCGCCTGGCAGCGCGAGCTCGAGCCCGACATGGACCGCGTGAACGTCAACGGCGGCGCGATGGCCCTCGGCCACCCGCTCGGCTCGACCGGCGCCCGCCTGATGACGACCCTCCTGCACGAGCTCGAGCGCTCCGACAAGGAGGTCGGCCTCGTGACGATGTGCTGCGGCGGCGGGCTCGGAACGGGAACCCTAATCCAGCGGATCTGACGGAGAGCGGGCGCCCGCCGGCCCGTCAGGCGCCGGCGTGCGGGTCCGGGGCGCTCGGGCCCGGGCCGCGGGGGTCGCCCGTGTGGCGGGCGAGGTCGTTGAGCCTGCCGATCTGACGGCGGCCCTCGATGTGGGCGGGGTCGTCCTCGGGCAGCCGCTCGATCAGCGCGGCGATCCGGTTGCGGATCTGCAGCGCGAAGTGGGGGGTCGAGGGCCCGGCGAGGGCGCGGATGTCGTCCGCCGTCGGCCGGCGCTCCGGGTTCCGCAGCTCCGCTCTTTCGGCCTCGCTCATCGGCGGCAGCCTACCTTCCTATTTGTCCGGCGTCGGAAGCTCGGACTGGTCGGTCGACGTGGAGGTCGATCCGGCCCCGGCGCCGAGGTCGGGGATGGTCGTCGTCTCCTCGGTGGTGGTGGTCGTGCTCCCGGTCGTCGTGGCGTCCTCCGGGACGGTCACGTCGGGCGGCGTGGTCTGGTTGGAGACCGGGGCGAGCTTGGTGAGCTGATCGACCTGGGCCTGGAAGGCGATCGACATCGCGTCGGTGTTGCCGATGATCCAGACGTGGTTGAAGACGGCCCTCGTCGGGTCGTCCTCGAAGCCGGGCTGGGTGTCGCTGAGGAAGCTCTCCAGCGCCGGCGGGACCGAGGCGGCCTCGTCGGTCAGAAGCAGCGGGCCCGGGCTGCCGCCGGTGGCGGTGAGCGGCGCCGCCGCGGGGGCGTCGAGCGGCCGCGAGATGTTCGCGATCGCGAATCCGTGGCCGGGGTCGTTGATGTTCCAGCCGAAGTCGCCGTCGGTGAAGCGGGCGAAGGTGATCGCGTTGTCGACCGGGTCCTCGGAGCCGACGCGGGTCGCGTCGCCGAGCTCCTTCAGCGCCTCGTCGGAGATCACCGACTCGGGCCCCAGCACGTAGACGGGCGTATCCGGGTGGCGGTCGATCACGTTCGCGGTGCCCTGCGGGACGGTGTCGCCGTCGGCGAACAGGATCGGGTCGCCCGAGCGCGCCGCCCAGGCCGCGGCGGGCATCGCCATCGCCGCGTCCGTCGAGCTGACGACGAGGATGTGGTCCGGGTCCTTCTCGCCGGTGATCTTCTCGCGTTCCCCGTCGATCGCGTCGGCGATGTCGGCGGGGTCGGTGCCGGCGACCGGGCTCTGCTCGAGGTCGTCGGGAGCGGCGACGCCGCCGACGACGTACGCCTGCGTGCCGCCGGCCTCGTCCAGGCCCTTGGGCCCGAGCGCGGCGACCGCGTCGCTCGTCGGCTGCGGAACCTGACCCTGGTTGCTGAGCAGGATCGGGGTACCGATCGGGTCGGCGACGAGCGGCGTCGCCGCGAGCGCCTGCTGCCAGTTGTTCGCCGGGGCGATCGTCACCGCGGCAGCGGCGCCGACCCCGCCGGCCGACGGGTAGGTCGCGAGCGCGACCGCGGCGGCGTCGGCGATCGCATCGGCGCCGCCGACCCGGGTGGTGTTGCGGGTCGCCGTCTCCGGGAAACCGGATCCCCGAGACCCGCCGCCGACGGTCGCGGTGCTCTCGTCCGAGCCGGAGTCGCCGAAGACGAGATAACCGGCGCCGAAGCCGATTCCGGCGACGAGCAGGAGCGCGACTACGGCAGCGACGCGTTGCGCCGTATCCGACCACAACGAAGGTGGCAGGGGCGATGGCATGGAAGGCATCCGCGGGGAGTCTTGCGTACTCGGCCCTGCCGCGCCGCAGGGCTATAGACTGGTTGACTGACCAGTCAATCAACGGCGTTCGCCGTGGGGGCGGCGCCGGACTTCCAGGAGAGAACCAGGATGAACTTCGCCCTCAACGACGAGCAACTCGCCTACAAGCAGCGCTGTCGGGAGTTCGCACGAGACGTGATCCGTCCGGCCGCCCCGATCCACGACGCCGATGAGAGCGTCCCCTGGGAGGTCATGAAGGAGGCTCGCCGCCAGGGCCTCAGCGGGCTCGATTCGATGCAGTACACGAGCACCGATCCCGACGGGCAGCTCGGCCTGATCTACGCCGAGGAGATGCACTGGGGCTGCGCCGGCATCGCGCTCGCGATCAGCGGCTCGGGCCTCGCCGCCGCCGGCGTCGCCGCCTCCGGCACGCCCGAGCAGATCGCCCAGTGGGTTCCCGAGTGCCTCGGCATCGGCGACGAGCTGAAGCTCGGCGCCTACGCGGTCACCGAGCCCCAGGCCGGTTCCGACGTCAAGAGCCTGCGGACGACCGCGCGCCGCGACGGCGACGAGTGGGTTCTCAACGGCACCAAGGTCTTCATCACGAACGGCGGCATCGCCGACGTCAACGTCGTCGTCGCCACCGTCGACCCGGAGCTCGGCCACCGCGGCCAGGCGTCGTTCGTCGTCCCCAAGGACACGCCGGGCCTGCGGATGGGCAAGAAGGAGACGAAGCTCGGCATTCGCGCCTCGCAGACGGCGGAGCTCGTCTTCGAGGACTGCCGGATCCCGGTCGACTACCTCCTCGGCGGGGTCGACAAGCTCGAGCGCAAGCTCGAGCGGGCCCGATCCGGCGAGAGCAGCGGCCGCGCCTCCAACGCGCTCGCGACATTCGAGCTGACCCGGCCGATCGTCGGCGTCTCCGCCGTCGGGATCGCCCAGGCGGCCTACGAGTGGACGCTCGAGTACCTGCTCGGCGACTGCCAGATCCTCGACCCGTTCGAGTCGATCCTCGACGACAGCTCGACCGCCGGACGCCCGCCGCTCGAGCGCCAGCACGTCCAGCAGGTCCTCGCCGACGTCGCGACCGAGATCGAGGCGGCCCGCCTGCTCTGCCAGCGCGCATCCTGGATGGGCCGCAACGGCGTCCCGATGTCGGGCGGCCAGGGGTCGATGTCGAAGCTCAAGGCCGGCGACGTGACCATGTGGGCGACCACCCGCCTCATCGACCTCGTCGGTCCCGCCGCGGCCTCCTCGCCGCTGGAGAAGTGGTTCCGCGACGCCAAGATCTACCAGCTGTTCGAGGGCACGGCTCAGGTCCAGCGTCTCGTCGTCTCGCGGATGCAGGCAGCCGAGTACCGGGAGCGCCTCGAGGAGGCGCGGGCCGCGATGGTCAGCGCCGAGCAGGTGGCCGAGCCGGAGCCGGCGCTGGTTTAGATACCTCCGGCGGAATGCTCCGCTTCGCGTCCGCTTCCGCCGGACCGCTGGCGGAACTCCGGCGGCGCTGAGATCACGGCACCTCCTCGGGCTTCGCCCTGCGGGGGTGCCGGAAGCGCTGCGCCGCCTCTTCTGCCGGCGGCGCCTTCGGCGGCGAACTGCACGGTTGGTCCCTGTGGGAGACCCTTCGTGCAGTTCAGCGGCAGGGTCAGCCCGGGACTGAACTTTTGCGTTCTCCAGCCGCCACCCCTCGCTGCCTTTTTCGCCTTCCCGTAGCGCCCACTGCAAGCGCAATTGCGCTTTGCAATGCGGGTTGCAGGACCAGGAATTGGTATTAGCGAACGCTCACAAAGGGTGCTCCGCTGCTACATTGGCGCCCGCCTCCGAGTCCAATGGCAGGACCGAACCAGGAAATGCGCAGCGCCCCTCACCGGGGCCTGACGGCACTCGCCGTCGCCCTCGCCGCCCTCGCGGTCGGCCTCGCGCTGGTCGCCCGCGCTCCCGCCGAGGATCTGAACAGCAAGCTCGACGAGAAGCAGGCCGAACTCGATCAGGCGAAGGAGAAGAAGGGCGTCCTGACGACCGAGATCTCCCGCTACAACGACCAGATCGACCAGCTCACCGGCGAGGTCGCGGCCCTGCGGACCCGCGAGGCCGTGGTCCAGCAGGAGCTCGACCAGGCCGAGGCCGAGCTCGTCGCCGAACAGCACGACCTGAAGATCCTCCGCGAGCGCCTCGCCCGCACGGTCGAGGCCCTGGAGGACCGGCTCGTCGACATCTACATGTCGGATGAGCCGAACGCGATCTCCGTCGTCCTCGAGTCCGACGGCTACGACGACGCGCTCAGCCGCTACGAGTACCTGCAGCGGATCCAGGACCGGAACTCCGACATCGTCGGCCGCGTCCGCGAGCTCCGCGACGACACCGCCGCGACCGTCGAGCGCGTCCGCGCCACCCGCGACTCGATCGCCGCCAAGAAGGCCGAGCTCGTCCGCACCCGCCAGGAGCTCGAGGCCCAGGAGGCCAAGCTGGATCGAGCCCGGGCCCGGAGCGAGCAGGCGCTGTCGCGGATCGACGACCACGTCGATCACCTCGAGAAGGACGTCAGCGGCATCGAGCAGAAGATCCAGGAGCAGCTCGCCGCCGCCAGCGGCGTCTCACCGCTTCCCGCCGGCCCGATCCAGGGCGGCTCCGCCGGCTTCATCTGGCCCGTCAACGGCTCGGTCGTCTCGGGGTTCGGGATGCGCTGGGGGCGGATGCACAACGGCGTCGACATCGCGGTGCCCGCCGGGACGCCGATCCGCGCCGCCAAGGACGGAACGATCGCCTTCGCCCAGTCGGAGGCGGAGTCGGGCGGCTACGGCAACTTCACCTGCATCGACCACGGCGGCGGGCTGTCCACCTGTTACGCGCACCAATCGAGCTTCGCCATCACCTCCGGGTCGGTCCAGCAGGGCGACGTCATCGGCTACGTCGGCTGCACCGGCCACTGCTACGGCGACCACCTCCACTTCGAGGTCCGGATCAACGGCACCGCCGTCGATCCGATGGGCTACCTCTAGCCGCCGCGCCCGAGCTCGCGGGCGAGCCACCGCAGCGCCGTGACCTGCAGCTCGGGGTCGTGCTGGACCGAGCGATGGTGCCCGCCGGGAACGATCAGGACTCGCCGCGGGTCGCCGGCGCGGGCATAGAGCTCCTCCGACCACTCGCTCGGCACCTGCTCGTCGCCGCGCGCGTGGAGGAGGACGACGGGCCGGGGCGAGATCCGAGCGATCGCGTCGCGGAGGTCGTGCTCGCCGAGCCAGGCGTCCAGCGCCGCGACGTCGGCGCGCATCTCGAACCGGCCCGCCCGGAGACCCCGGCGCAGGCCCTCCTCCGAAGCGGGGCAGATCGCGATCACCCCGGCCACGGTCGGATCGACAGCCGCCGCGTGGATCGCCATCCAGCCGCCCATGCTCGAGCCGCGGGCGCAGACGCAGCCCGCGTCGACTCCGTCGACCGCCGCGAGCAGGCCCGCCATCCGGCCGACGTCGGCGACCGCCGCGGGCGCCATCTCGTCCTCGCTCTCGCCGTGGCCGCGCTGGTCGTAGCTGATCGCGGCCCAGCCGTTGGCGGCGCAGAGACGGCCGAAGTCCGCGTGGTTCTCCTTGGCGGATCCGGCCCCGTGCAGGATCACCATCCCCGGCCACGGCGGCGCGCTCCGCGGCAGCCACATCCACCACGGCCGTCCCTCGTGGACGCCGGTGCGGTCGGGGGGATCGGGGGTTGCCAGGCGCACCGTCCGGCAACCCTAGTCGCGAGTTGCGTGTGAGAATGACCGCCGATGGCACGCAGCGGCGCCACAGCCCACGTCGATCCGGTGACCGGATCCCTCGTCTACCCGCTCGGGAGCACGGTCGATGCCGAGGGCCACGTGATCGTCGGCGGCTGCGACCTCGTCGACGTCGCGCGCGAGTTCGGGACGCCCGCCTATGTCTATGCGCCCGACGACGTCCGGGCCCGGGCGCGCTCCTACGCCGACGCCCTCGCCGCCCGCGGGGTCGACTCGGAAGTCCTCTACGCCAGCAAGGCGGCGCCGATCACCGCCCTCTACAAGGTTCTCCGCGAAGAGGGCCTGAGCGTCGACGTCGCCTCCGGCGGCGAGCTCCACATGGCGCTGGCCGCGGGCTTCGACCCGGCCCGGATCTACATGCACGGCAACAACAAGTCGGCGGCCGAGCTGAAGATGGCGTTCGACGCCGGGATCGGGTGCATCGTCGTCGACTCGCTCGAGGAGATCTCGCGGGCGGACTGGCTCGCCGATCGCCACCAGGAGGTCCTGATCCGGCTGACCCCGGGCGTCTCGCCCTCGACCCACTCCTATGTACAGACCGGCCAGATCGACTCGAAGTTCGGGTTCGCGATCGAGGGCGGTCAGGCCGACCAGGCGATCGCCGCGATCGCCGCCTCCCGCCACCTCGAGCTCGCCGGGTTCCACGCCCACCTCGGCTCCCAGATCTACGAGCTCGACTCGTACGTCCGCGCGATCGAGCTGATGGCCGAGTTCTGCCGGCCGCATTCGCCGCGGATCATGAACGTGGGCGGCGGGCTCGGGATCGCCTACTCGCGGACCGACCGGCCGCCGTCGATCGAGGCCTACGTCGACCTCAAGGTCGACGCGCTCGAGCGCTGCTTCGACCCGCTGCCGAAGGTCCTGCTCGAGCCCGGGCGCTCGCTCGTCGGCAACGCCGGCGTGACCATCTACACCGTCGGCGCCGTCAAGGAGATACCGGGCGTCCGCACCTACGTCGCAGTCGACGGCGGCATGTCGGACAACCTGCGGCCCATGCTCTACGGGTCCGAGTACGAGGCGCTGATCGCCAACCGCGCCGCCGAGGAGGCGACCGTGCTCAGCACCGTCGCCGGCAAGCATTGCGAGTCCGGCGACATCCTCGTCCGCGACGTCGCCCTCGCCGATCCCCGCCCCGGCGACCTGCTGGTCACCCCGGCGACCGGTGCTTACGGCTACGCGATGGCCAACAACTACAACGGCGTCCCGCGCCCGCCGGTCGTCTTCTGCGGCGACGGTCGCGCCACCCTCGCGGTCCGCCGCGAAACCTACGGGGACCTGGTGTCGCGCGATGTCTGAGGCCCGGGTGACAAGGATCGGGCTGCTCGGCCGCGGGACCGTCGGCGGTGCCTTCCACGAGCTCATCGCGGACCGGGCCGACGCGGTCGAGGCGGCGTCCGGCATCCGCCCCGAGATCAGCGGAGTGCTCCGCCGCAGCGAGGGCGACTTCGAGTCGATCCTCGAGGGCTCCGACCTGATCGTCGAGCTGATCGGCGGCATCGATCCCGCCCGCGACTACGTGCTGCGGGCGCTTCGCGCCGGCAAGCCGGTGGTGACCGCGAACAAGCAGCTCGTCGCGCAGTGCGGCGACGAGCTCTTCGAGGCTGCGCGGTCGGCCGGAGTTCAGATCCGCTACGAGGCCGCGGTCGCGGGCGCGGTTCCCGTGATCCGGGTCGTCCAGGAGGGCCACGGGGTGCTCCCGATCGAGCGGATCTCGGGAATCGTCAACGGGACCACCAATTTCATCCTCAGCGAGATGGCCAGCACCGGCGCCTCCTACGCCGACGTCCTCGCGCGGGCCCAGGAGCTCGGCTACGCGGAGGCCGACCCGACCGACGACGTCAACGGTGCCGACGCCGCGGCGAAGATGGCGATCCTCGCCCGGCTCGCTTTCGACACGAGGGTCGGACTCGAGGACGTCTCCTTCGAGGGCATCACCGAGATCCGCCCCGACGACCTCGCCTACGCCAAGGACCTCGGGTTGTCGCTGAAGCTGCTCGGAGTCGCCGAGAAGCACGGCGGCGCGATCAGCGTCCGCGTCTTCCCCTGCTTCCTCTATCGCGGGCACCCGCTGGCTCCGGTCGAGGGCCCGTTCAACGCGGTGACGCTCGAGGGCCCGACGATCAGCGAGATCACGATCTCCGGACCCGGCGCCGGCGGAATCGAGACGGCCTCGGCGGTGCTCGCCGACGTCTCCTCGATTCTCACCGGGGAGGCGCCCGTCCACTTCGCCGATCGCCGGCTCGAGATCCTCGACGATCTCGAATCCTCGTTCTACCTGCACCTCGAGGTCGCCGACGAGCCCGGCGTGCTGGCGCGTGTGGCCGACGTGATCGGCCGCAACGGAATCTCGGTCAAGAGCGTCGTCCAGCAGGGGACCGGCCGCGAGGCGAGCCTCGTGATGGTCACCCACCGCGCCCCCGAGCGCTCCTTCTACGCGGCCCTCGAGCAGATCTCCGATCTCGATTTCCTCGGCGCCGCGCCCCGCGCGATCAGGGTGATCGAGAAGGAGTATTCGTGAGCGGTCTGATCGAGCGGTACCGCGAGCGGCTGCCGATCGGTCCGGACGATCCCGTCGTCACCCTCGACGAGGGCGGCACGCCGCTGCTGCCCGCGCCGGCGATCTCCGAGCGCGTCGGGGCCCAGGTCCACCTGAAGATCGAGGGCGCGAACCCGACCGGGTCGTTCAAGGACCGCGGGATGACTGTCGCGGTCTCGCGCGCCGTCGCCGACGGCGCCGAGGCGGTGATCTGCGCCTCGACCGGGAACACCGCCGCCAGCGCCGCCGCCTACGCCGCGCGGGCCGGGCTCCGCGGCGCCGTGATCGTGCCCGAGGGAAAGATCGCGATCGGCAAGCTCGCCCAGGCGCTCATGCACGGGGCGCGGGTGATCGCCCTTCGCGGCAACTTCGACGACGCCCTGCGGATCGTCCGGGAGCTCGCCGACCGCCACCCGATCGAGCTCGTCAACTCCGTCAACCCGCACCGGATCGAGGGCCAGAAGACGGCCTCGTTCGAGGTCTGCGACGACCTCGGCGGAGCGCCTGACGTGCTCGCGATCCCGGTCGGCAACGCCGGCAACGTCACCGCCTACCGCCGCGGTTTCGACGAGTACGGAGAGAAGATGCCGATGCTGCTCGGCTTCCAGGCCGCCGGAGCGGCGCCGCTGGTGCTGGGCCATCCGGTCGAGGCGCCGGAGACGGTCGCATCGGCGATCCGGATCGGCAACCCGGCGCGCTGGGAGGAGGCGATGGACGCGGTCACCTCCTCACGGGGGCGGATCGCGGCGGTCGAGGACGAGCAGATCCTCGATGCCTACCGGCTGCTCGCCGCCGGCGAGGGCGTCTTCTGCGAGCCGGCCTCGGCGGCTTCGGTCGCCGGGATCCTCGCCCACGGGCTTCCCGACCTCCCCGGCGGCGGCCGGCCCGAGACCGTCGTCTGCGTGCTCACCGGACACGGGCTGAAGGACCCCGACACGGCGCTCGGCAAGGCCCCCGCCGTGATCGGTTGCGAGCCCGACCTCGCCGCGGTCGAGGAGATCGTCTTCGCCGACTGAGGCGCCGCCGTTCCCGGCGTCGCGATCGGGCAACACTACGAGTTCAACTCCGGTCAAGGAGTTCGTGGGTCCAGCCGATATAACGCGGGTGCGAGCGGGCGTCGCCCGCGGGATTGGGAAAAGCTGCAGATGACGGTTGTGGATGGCTTGGAGATCGGTCTCGTCGCGGCGTTCACCGCCGTCGTCGTGACGATCCTGCTGACCCGCCGCAGCGTCAATCGCGAGCGTCGCTACCGGCAGATGCTGGGGCAACTGCCGATGACGTCGGTCCTCTGCTTCGACCGCGACCTCCGGGTGACGCTCGCGCTCGGCGAGAGCTTTCGCACGCTCGACCTCGACCCGATGGGCAAGCAGGTCGGTGAGCTGATCCCGACGGCGGAGGACCGCGACTGGTACGTCGACCAGTACCGCGCGGCGCTGAGCGGCGAGATGCGGGCGTTCGAGTACGCCAGTCCCGACAGCGGGCGCGTCTACGCCATCCGGCTCGCCCCGATGCACGACGGCGGCTCGATCTCGGGCGTGATCGCGGTGCTCGACAACATCACCGGCCGACGTGAGCTCACCGCCAAGGCGGCGGAGCGGCAGGTCGTCCTCGACCTGATGAACGAGGCCTACGTGTCGACCGACGCGGAGGGCATCGTCACCGGCTGGAACCGCGCCGCCGAGACGACCTTCGGCTGGTCGGCGGCGGAGGCGCTCGGGCGGCAGATCTCGGACTTGATCGTGCCGCCCGAGGACGTCGAGGAGCTCCGCGGGATGCTCTCGCGGAGCTGGCCCGGCATCCCGGCGACCGGAAGGTTCGAGATCCGGACCGAACGGCACGCTCGCGATCGCGACGGCAGGACGTTCCCGATCGAACTCGCGGTGACGATCGCCGAGGTCGACGGCGAGACGGCGGTTCACGCGCTCATGCACGACATCACCGCGCGAAAGGCGGCCGAGCGGGAGATGCGCGAGCACGCCGACGAGTTCGCCGTGCTCGCGGCGGCCGTCGGCGAGCTCGCCCGCAGCAACGTCTCCAGCGAGGCGCGGGCCGCGATCTGCCGGGCGGCCGCGCGGATGGCCGGCGCCGACGCGGCCGCGCTGCTCGAACCGGATGCGTCGGGGACAGGGCTGCGGACGACGGCCTCGGTCGGGGTCGACCTCGTCGGCGAGATGGTCCAGTTCACCCAGGCGGCCGCATCGGTTCGGGTCTTCGGGAGCCGCGAGCCCTACTTCTCCGAGGACGTCGCCGCCGACCGCTCGGTCCGGCGGGCATTCTTCCGCGGCCGCGACCTCGTCTCGGTCTACTGGGTCCCGATCGTCCAGGAGGACGACGCGGTCGGGGTGATCACGATCGGCTGGAACAGCAAGGTGGCGGCGCCGACCCAGCGGCTCGAGCGGCTGATGTCGCTGATCGCGGCCGAGGCCGGTGTCGCGATCGAGCGCGCCGCCCTGCTCGACAGGCTCGAGCGGATGGCCCACACCGACGATCTGACCGGCCTGATCAACCGCCGGGCGTGGAACCTCGAGCTCGAGCGCGAGGTCGGCCGCTCGCGCCGCACCGACGACCCGCTCGCGGTCGCGATGCTCGACCTCGATCGCTTCAAGACATACAACGACCGCCACGGCCACCAGGCCGGCGACCGGGTGCTGCGCGAGGCGGCGAGCGCCTGGCGGACGGTCCTCCGCGACACCGATCTGCTCGCCCGCTACGGCGGCGAGGAGTTTGCGGTTGCACTGCCCGGCTGCGACCTCGAGCAGGCCGGCCACCTTGTCCGGCTTCGCGAGGTGACTCCGGCGGGCCAGTCCTGCTCCGCCGGCCTCGCCGTCTGGGACGGCGTCGAGTCGGCCGACGAGCTCCTCGGCCGCGCCGACGAAGCCCTCTACGAGGCGAAGCAGACGGGCCGGGACCGGACCGTCATCGCGTAGCCGTCCGAATCGTCTCGCGCCCGCTGCATTCGGTCGCGAATCGGTGCTGACCCGTACGCCCGCCACCGCCACGATCGGTTGGTGGCGACCCTTCGTTCGATCCGGGCCGAGCTGGTGTCCGTGCTCGCGGCTCCGCACTGCATCTGCTGCCGGCGTCCGCTCGCGCAGGCTCCGGCCGGCCCGGCGTTGTGCGGGGCCTGCCGGGACGAGGTCGAGCGCTCGCCCGGATTCCCGCTTCGCGCCGACGCGCTCGACGGCGGCTTCGCCCCGCTCGCGTACGAGGGTGCGGGGCGGGCGCTCGTCGCCGCGCTGAAGTTCTCGCGGTTGCCGGCGGTCGCCGCGCTCGGGGCCGCCCTGATCGCCGATCGGGCGCCGGAGGGCTGGCTCGACGCCGCGATCGTCCCGGTCCCGGCCTCGCCGCTGCGCGCCCGCCGGCGCGGGTTCGACCCCGCCTGGGAGATCGCCGCCGCGATCGCCGCCGACACCGGGGCAGCCGCTGCGCCGGTCCTTCGCCGCCGCGATCGCCGGCGCCAGCGCGGCGGCTCGCGCCGGCGAAGGCTCGCCTCCCCGCCGGTCGTCGAGGCGTCCGGCCCCGCGCCCCGGAGCGTCCTGCTGGTCGACGACGTGGTGACGACCGGGGCGACCCTCGACGCCTGCGCGCGGGCTCTTCGGCGAGCTGGATCGGGGGCCGTCCGGGCGGTCGCGATCGCCGCCGTTCCGCCGCGCTGAAACGGTTGCGATTCGCGCCCGCGTGCATAAGGATGCGCGGACCGAAGGCGACAGAGAGGAGCCCACCGTGCAGATCGAGATCGTCGGCCGCGGATTCGAGGTCGATGGCGAGTGCCGCGAGAGCATCCGCAAGCGATTCGACCGGGTCGGCCGCCAGGTCTCCGAGCACTCCCGCCTCGAGATCGTCCTCCGCGAGGAGACGAACCCCGCGATCCGCGAGAAGTACGTGGCGGAGGCGACGCTGCGGCTGAAGCGGACGACCCTCCATGCGGAGGAGCGCTCGGAGAAGATGGACCACTCGATCAAGGAGGTCGCGCTCGACATCCGCCGCCAGGTGAAGCGGCATCGCGAGCTGCGGCGCAAGCGGACCGAGACGCGCCGGCTGATGGCGCGGATGCGCAACCGGGAGGCCTGAGCCGGCTCCCGCATCGACAGCGCCCGGCCGCCGGGCGCGAAGCGGCCGAAAGCGGACCGGCCGTTCGGTACTCTGACCTCGATGGCACGGGGCCTGATAGATCGCGCGCTTCGACTCGGCGAGTCGAAGCAGTTCCGCGAGTACGAGAAGCGCGTCGAGGCGATCAACCGCTTCGAGCCCGAGATGGAGCTGCTCGAGGACGGCGAGATCCGCGAGCACGCCGATCAGTTGCGCCGCCGCGTCCGCGAGGACGGCGAGACCCTCGACGACGTCCTTCCCGAGGCGTTCGCGCTCTGCCGCGAGGCCAGCCGGCGGACGCTGGGTCAGCGTCACTACGACGTCCAGCTGATCGGCGGCATGGTTCTGCACTCGGGTGCGATCGCCGAGATGAAGACCGGCGAGGGCAAGACCCTGACCGCCACCCTCGCCGTGTTCCTGAACACGCTCGGCGGCGACAGCGTCCACGTCGTCACCGTCAACGACTACCTCGCCCGCCGCGACGCCGAGTGGATGTCGCCGCTCTACAACGCGCTCGGAGTCAGCGTCGGCATCCTCCAGGACAACGACCTTCCCGACCACGGCGACCGCCGCCATGCCTCCTACGCCTCCGACGTCACCTATGGCACCAACTCCGAGTTCGGCTTCGACTACCTGCGCGACAACATGGCGCCGTCCCTCGACCGCTGCTTCCAGCGCGACCGCCGCTTCGCGATCGTCGACGAGGTCGACAACATCCTCATCGACGAGGCGCGGACGCCGCTGATCATCTCCGGCGCTCCCGAGGCCGCGGCCGATCTCTACTACACGTTCGCCCGACTCGCGAAGACGCTCGAGGGCGTCGAGACGAAGCCGAAGCTGAAGGCGCTCGGCGAGTCGAAGGACACCTCCGAGGCCGAGTACGACTACGAATACGACGAGAAGCACAAGACCGTCGCCCCGACCGAGCGCGGGGTCGAGCGGGCGGAGAAGTTCCTCGGCGTCGAGAACCTCTATCTGTCCGAGCACGGGACCCTCGTCAACCACCTGATCCAGTCGCTCAAGGCCGAGTCGCTGTACCGCAAGGACAAGGACTACGCGGTCGTCGACGGCGAGGTGATGATCATCGACGAGCACACCGGCCGCATCCTCGAGGGCCGCCGCTGGTCGGAGGGCCTGCACCAGGCGGTCGAGGCCAAGGAGGGGCTGGCGATCCGCGAGGAGAACCAGACGCTCGCGACGGTCACGCTCCAGAACTACTTCCGGATGTACGACAAGCTCAGCGGCATGACCGGCACCGCCCTCACCGAGGCGACCGAGTTCATGAAGATCTACGAGATGCCGGTGGTCGAGATCCCGACCAACCGGGACATGGTCCGCGACGACGCCAACGACCAGATCTACAAGACCAAGGACGGCAAGTGGAAGGCGGTCGTCAACGAGATCGCCGAGCGTCACGAGACCGGCCAGCCGATCCTCGTCGGCACCGTCTCGGTCGAGGTCTCGGAGATGCTCTCGGAGCAGTTCAAGCGCCGCGGGATCAAGCACGAGGTCCTCAACGCGAAGCCCGAGTACGCCCAGAAGGAGGGCGAGACGGTCGCCCAGGCGGGACGCCTCGGCTCGGTCACGATCGCCACCAACATGGCCGGCCGCGGGGTCGACATCAAGCTCGGCGGCGACCCCGAGATGCTCGCCGAGGGCGAGCTCCGCAAGCTCGGCGTCCGCAAGGGCGAGGAGAACTACGAGGAAGAGCTCGAGTCGCTGATGCCCGGGCTCGAGGAGCGCTGCAAGGCGGAGGGCGACAAGGTGCGCGAGGCCGGCGGCCTGTTCATCTGCGGCACCGAGCGCCACGAGTCGCGGCGGATCGACAACCAGCTCCGCGGCCGCGCCGGCCGCCAGGGCGACCCGGGCGCCTCCCGCTTCTTCCTCTCCGCCCAGGACGACCTCGTCCGCCTCTTCGCCGGCGACCGGATCTACAAGATCCTCGACCGGCTCGGCCCGACCGACGACGAGGGCGAGGAGTACCCGCTCGAGGCGAAGATGCTGAGCAAGCAGATCGAGAACGCGCAGAAGAAGGTCGAGGAGCAGAACTACCTCAGCCGTAAGCGCGTCCTCGAGTACGACGACGTCATGAACGAGCAGCGCCGCGTCGTCTACAAGTACCGGCGCGAGGTTCTCGAGGGCCGCGACATGGGCGACGTCGCACGCGAGCAGATCGCCGGCGTGGTCGAGAAGCGCGTCGCCGACTACACCGACTCCGACGTGTTCGAGGAGTGGGACCTCGACGGGCTCGAGACCCAGCTCGGGACGCTCTGGCCGGTGTCGGTCGACCTGACCGAGCTCGATCCCCAGACGTCGAGCCGTGAGCAGGTGACCGAGCTGCTGACCGAGGACGCGCTGGCGGCTTACGACGAGCGCGAGGAGGAGTTCGGCGACGAGCTGATGCGGGCGCTCGAGCGTCACATCCTCCTGCAGATCATCGACACGAGGTGGAAGGAGCACCTCGCGGAGATGGACTACATGCGCGAGGGCATCCACCTCCGCGGGTTCGCCCAGATCGATCCCCTCGTCGCCTACAAGAACGAGGGCTACATCATGTTCCAGGCCCTCATGGACTCCATCTGGGAGGAGTTCGCCCGCCTGATCTTCCACGTCGACGTCGAGATCGAGCCGAACCAGGTCGACGAGGCCTTCGGCCCCGATGACGAGCCCTCCGAGGTCAGCTACTCGGGCGGCAGCGAGGCCGAACAGCCGTCGGCCCTGGCCGAGGCCCGTGCCGCCGCCGGCGCGGCGACCGCCACCGCCACGCCCGCCGCAGCGGCCGCCGCCGCGGTCGCCGGCGGCAACGGTGCCGGCAACGGCGACACGAACCCCGCCACCGTCGTCAAGGGCGAGGACGAGAAGATCGGCCGCAACGACCCCTGCTGGTGCGGGAGCGGCAAGAAATACAAGAAATGTCATGGAGCGACGGCCTGAGGGCCGGGACGCTCGGATGACGCTTCCGTAGTTCCCACCGGCGCCGGGCTCACCTGACGGCGTTACGATCGACGCCTCATTCGGGGGTTCGTTTTCCCGCGTGCGGATCGGCCGCACCCTGAGAGAAAGGGCCAAGTGAAGATGCACCTGAGTCTGCGAGTACTGCTGCTCGCCGCGATCGCCGCCGGAGCGCTGGCGCTGCCCGGCGCCGCCAGCGCCGGTCTGCCGAGCGACACCGTGACGATCTCCGGGCGCGCCTACGCGTTCAACCACATGGACACGTTCCTGGCCGGCGCCACGATCAAGGTTCGCGAGATCCCCGGGCTGACCGCCACCACGGACGCGAACGGCGACTACGTGCTCGAGGTTCCGGACGACACGAACGTCACCCCCTACATCGATCCGCCCGACGGCTACAACGAGATCGACCTGCAGACGTTCCACACGCGCGGCGAGGACATCGAGAACGCCAACTTCCAGACGCCGGCAGACGGCGAGTACGCGGGACTGGCGGCGATCCTCTCGGTCCCGATCGACCCGGACACGGGCCGGCCCGAGCAGTGCGTGATCGTCACCACCGCCTCCGCCCGCAACGTGCGCGGTGTCGACTATCAGACGTTCTGGGACCGGACGCCGCACGGCGTCGAGGGCGCGACCTCGTCGGAGTCGCCGGCGCTCGACGGCCCGGTGTACTTCAACGAGAACGTGATCCCGGACCCTTCGAAGACCGAGACGAGCGAGGACGGCGGCATCGTCTGGACCGAGGTCCCGACCGGCACCTACCGGATCGAGACGTCCAGCCCCGACACCCGCTTCGCGAGCTTCCTCGCGACGTGCAAGCCGGGCCGGATCGTCAACGCGAACCCGCCCTGGGGCGCCTACGAGCTGAGCCCCGGCGAGGAGCCGCTCGGTGCGAGCATCGTGGCGGCGTCGGTCGCGAAGCTGACCACGACGGCGGGGGACGACCGCAAGGTCACCGCGACGATCGAGGCCGGCGAGGCGATCCGGGTGAACGCGGTCCTGCGCAAGCACGGCAAGCGCATCGGCCACGTCCGGGTCGACGTCGAGCCCGGGAAGACCAAGGTCGATGTCCCGCTCAGGCCCTCCGCCGTCAATGGCAAGGGCAACCTGAGCCTGCGGCTTCGCGACTCCGCAAAGGACAAGGTCACGACGCAGTACCCGTTCGTGCTGCCCGCGCGCTGAGGCCCGTTGGCGATGCGAGGCGGGCCACGGTCGGCCCGCCCCGCTAGCCTCCATCGCCGATGAGCGAGGCGCCCGAGACCAACGCCCGCATCGCGGAGGTCCGCGAGCAGTTGACGCTGCTCCGGGACTACCTTTGACCCGGATCAGCTGCGGTCCGAGGTAGAGCGGCTCGAGGGGGAGATGCAGGCACCGGGCTTCTGGGACGACCAGGAGCGCGCCGCGAAGGTCTCCGCCGAGCACACGCGCGCAAAGCGCAAGATCGACCTCTGGGAGGGCATCTCGGCCGACGTCGAGGATCTCGGCGAGCTCGCCGAGATGGCCGCCGAGGACGAGGAGATGGCGGCCGAGCTCGAGGGCCAGCTCGACTCGATCGCGACCCGCCTGGCCGAGCTCGAGGAGCAGCGCCTGTTCAGCGGCGAGCACGACGCCGGCGACGCCGTCGTCACGATCCGCTCCGGCGCCGGCGGCACCGACTCTCAGGACTGGGCCGAGATGCTGCTGCGGATGTACCTGCGCTGGGCCGAGTCGCGCGGATTCGAGGTCGAGATGAAGGAGGCGTCCGAGGGGGAGGAGGCGGGCCTCAAGTCGGCGACCTTCATCGCTCGCGGCGAGAACGCCTACGGCCTCTTCGCCGCCGAGCGCGGCGTCCACCGGCTCGTCCGGATCTCGCCCTTCGACTCGCAGTCGCGCCGTCACACCGCATTCGCCCAGCTCGACGTCTCGCCGCTGGTCTCCGACGACGTCGAGGTCGAGCTCGATGAGGCCGACATCCGCGTCGACACCTACCGCGCCTCGGGCGCCGGCGGACAGCACGTCAACAAGACCGATTCCGCCGTCCGCCTCACGCACGTCCCGACCGGGATCGTCGTCCAGTGCCAGAACGAGCGCTCGCAGACCCAGAACAAGGCGACCGCGATGCAGATGCTCCGCGCCCGGCTGATCGCCGAGGAGGAGCGCAAGCGCGAGGAGGAGATGGCCGCGGCCCGTGGCGAGCAGAAGGCGGTCGAGTGGGGCTCGCAGATCCGCAGCTACACGCTTCACCCCTCGACCCGTGTCAAGGACCACCGCACCGGCCACGAGGTCGGGGACGCCCAGCGCGTCCTCGACGGCGACCTCGACGGGTTCATCCGCGAGTACCTGTTGCAGAGCGCCGCCGGCAAGGCCGCCGCGTGAGCGTCGACGCCGCCGTGACCGAACTGGTCGCGAAGGCGCTGGCGGAGGACCTCGGCGACGGCGACATCACCACCGACGCGACCGTTCCCGCCGACGCCCGGGGCCGCGCCAAGATCGTCCAGAAGCAGCCGGGTGTCGTCTTCGGCCTCGACGCCGCCGCGGAGGCCTTCCGGCTGACCGGCGCCGGCGACCTCGACAAGCTCGTCGTCGAAGGGA
The DNA here is from genome assembly GCA_018263295.1 of Conexibacter sp. Classification (GTDB taxonomy): domain Bacteria; phylum Actinomycetota; class Thermoleophilia; order Solirubrobacterales; family 70-9; genus RHKX01. The sequence continues at coordinate 13,641 of JADFCZ010000013.1, read as the reverse complement.
CGTGGTCGGAGGCGATGCCGCGCCAGGTCGCCCTGGTCGCCGGGCCCGCCCGCGCCCTCCTCGCCGCCGAGCGCGTGGCGCTCAACCTCCTCGGCCACCTCTCCGGCATCGCCACGCTGACCGCCCGCTTCGTCGAGTCCTCTCGGGCCGAAGGCGGCCGCGCCGTGATTCTCGACACCCGCAAGACGACGCCGCTCCTCCGCTCCCTCGAGAAGGCCGCCGTCCGCGCCGGCGGCGGGCAGAACCACCGGATGGGCCTCTACGACGCGATCCTCATCAAGGAGAACCACATCGCCCTCGCCGGTGGGCTCACCGCCGCCGTCGAGAGCGCCCGCGCCGCCCATCCCGACATCCCGGTCGAGGTCGAGTGCCGCAACGCCGGCGAGGTGGAGGCCGCCCTCGCCACCGGTGCCTCGCGTCTGCTCCTCGACAACATGGACCTCGACGGGCTCCGCGCCGCCGTCGCCGCCCGCGACGCCTCCGGCAGCTCGCCGGTCACCCTCGAGGCCTCCGGCGGCGTCTCGCTGGAGACGGTCGGCGCGATCTCCGCGACCGGAGTCGACTTCATCTCGGTCGGCGCGCTCACCCACTCGGCGCCGGTGCTCGACCTGTCGATGCTGCTCGAGGCCTGAGCCGGACGACTACTTCAGGAGCTTCGACAGCCGGCGGTCGGCGAGGATCCTGCCGCCCGTCTGCTCTCTCGGGCAGTAGCAGGTGATGCGCTCGGCGTAGTGGATCGCGGCGATCGTGTCGCCGCAGCGGGGGCAGGGCTCGCCCTCGTGGCGGTGAACCTGCAGGGGGATGGGCATCTTGTCCGGAATCGCGTCGCCGACGACCTCCTCGTAATGGTCGATCGCGCGGCCGAGCACCGAGAGCGAGTCGTGGAGGCGGCCGATCTGCTCGTCGTCGAGGTCGGCCCCCTTGACGAAGGGAGAGAGGTGGGCTTCCCAGAGGATCTCGTCGACCCAGGAGCGGCCGATGCCGGCGATCGTGCGTTGATCGCGGAGCAGGGTGTGGAGGTAGCGGGGCTGATCGACGATCCGGGCGACCTCCTCGATGCTGGGGGCCGGCCAGGCCTCGGGCCCGAGGGTGGCGACCATCTCGTCGCCGTCGAGCTCGCTCGCGTCCATCAGCTTCGCCCAGGCGCGCTGCTTGGTGCCGAACTCGCGGAGGCGGAGCTCGCGCCCGTCGGCGATCCGGATCAAAACGCGGGAGCGGCGGTCGCGCAAGGAAGCCTTCTCATTGAAGACCTGGAGCCGCCCCGCCGACATCAGGTGGATGAGCAGAACCAGCTCGCCGGATCCCTTCGTCGGCGCGAACTCGACCACCGGCATCTTGCCGACCCGGCGCACGCCGGCGATCTCGGCGCCCACGATGGCGTCGAGCGGCGGCTTGACGCTCTTCAGGGCGACCATGCCCGGCGCCAGCGCAGATTCGACCTCCGCGCCCTTCAGCATCCCCTCGATGCGGCGGACGGCGATCTCGACCTCGGGCAGCTCCGGCACTGGAGCGCAGCGTAGATGAGCGCATCCGTCACCATGCGCCGGCTCGCCGGGCTCTGCGCGGCCGCTTTCATCGCCGTACCCTGGTGCGCGGCGTCGGCGTCGGCGTTGCCGCCGGACCCGCCGACGCAGTGCAACGTCCTCGTCTCGCTGAGCGACGCCCACGACGACTTCGAGGGCACGTTCCTGAACGAGCGCGTCCTCGGCCTCGGATCCGACGACAACCTCCGCGGTAACGACGGCTACGACTGCATCTACGGAGGCGACGCCGGCGACAGCCTCCGCGGCGGCAACGACGAGGACTACCTCGACGGCGGCGCGGCCAACGACTTCGCGATCGGCGACGGCGCCGAGGACCGCGTCTACGGCCGCGACGGCGGCGACAGCCTCTACGGCGGCAGCGGCAACGACTACCTCGACGCGGCCGCCGGCGTCGACTACCTGAACGGGATGGAGGACGACGACGAGCTCCACGGCGGCGACAGCCCCGACAAGCTCTTCGGCGGCGACGGATCGGGCGCCGACGTGCTCTTCGGCGATGCCGGCACCGACGACGTCCACGGCCAGGAGGGTCCCGACACGATCTGGGGCGGCAACGACGAGGACGCCCTCTACGGAGATCCCGGCGACGACGAGGTCCACGGCGGACCCGCCAACGACCGGATCTGGGGAGGAACCGAGGACGACCACCTCTTCGGCGAGGACGGCATCGACAACATCGAGGGCGAGGCCGGAGAGGATGCGATCGACCCCGGGGCGGGCAAGGACTCGGTGCTCGGCGGCGATGGCGACGACATGGCCGCGGCCCTCGACGGCGAGGTCGACACGATCGATTGCGGCACCGGCACCGACACCGTCCAGGCCGACGCGACCGACAAGCTGACCAACTGCGAGATCAAGCTCGGCGCCACGCCCTGCTCGAACCCGATCGCCGGCACCGCCGTGGGAGAGACGATCAACGGCACCCCCGGCGGCGACGACATCACGGCCGGCGACGGCCCCGATGCCGTGCTGGCGATCGCCGGCGCCGACTGCGCCGATGGCGAGGGCGGCGCCGACACCGTCAACGGCGGCGACGGCAGCGACGTCCTCAGCGGCGGCACGGGCACGGACACGATCCTCGGCGGCGCCGATGCCGACATCGTCGGCGCCCGCGACACCGAAGCCGACACCGTCGACTGCGGTACCGGGAGCGACTATGCGCTCGCCGACACGATCGATTCGATCTCCAACTGCGAAACCGTCGACCTCGACCGCGCGTCCTGCGCCCGCCGCCTCACCGGGACGGCCGGGCCCGACGCGATCACCGGATCCGCGCTCGACGAGGAGCTGCTCGGGCTCGGCGGCAACGATGGCCTCGACGGTGCCGGCGGCGCCGATTGCCTGCAGGGGGACACCGGCACCGACACGCTCGTCGGCGGCTCGGGGACGGACGAGATCGAGGGCGGCACCGACCCCGACATGGTCTACGCGGCCGACGGGCAGACCGACACCGTCGACTGCGGGCCCGGCGCGGACGCCGTCGACGCCGACCCGGTCGACGACGTCACCTCGTGTGAGGTCACGCTCGCCGCCTGCTCGAACCCGCAGAGCGGCTCCGGGGCGGGGGAGACCCTCACCGGGACGATCGGCGGCGATGACCTCTCCGGCCTCGGCGGCGGCGACACCCTGCTCGGGCTCGAGGCAGACGACTGCCTCGACGGCGGCTCCGGCGCCGACGCGATCTCGGGCGGACCCGGCAGCGACTCGATCGACGCCGCCGACGGCGAGGCCGACGGGCTCGACTGCGGCGCGGGCGACGACGATGTCCTCGCGGATGCGGTCGACTCGTTCGCGGGCTGCGAGACCATCACCCTCGACCGCGACCACTGCACCAACCTCGAGCTCGGAACCGGGGGCGACGACACGCTCACCGGCACCTCGGGCGAGGACGCGATCGAGGCCGGCGCCGGCGACGACGTGATCGACGGCCTCGCGGCTCCCGATTGCATCGGCGGCGGCGAGGGCGACGACCGGATCGACGCGACCGACGGCGCGATCGACCGGGTCGACTGCGGCCCAGGCGACGACCGCGTCGATGCCGACCCCGGCGACGTCGTCGTCGGCTGCGAGGTCGCGCAGCTGCCCGGCAGCGGCAAGTGCTCCCGCATCTACTTCGGCAGCTCCGGCGACGACGAGCTCTTCGGCAGCCTCGGCAGCGACGCGATCGTCGCCGAGGCCGGCAACGACGTAGCCAAGGGCTTCAACTCGCCCGACTGTCTCGACGGCGGCGACGGCAACGACCGGCTCGAGGGCGGCAGCGCCAAGGACGAGCTGACCGGCGGGCCCGGGAGCGACCGGCTCGAGGGCAACGTCGCGGCGGACCGGCTCGACGGCGGCGACGGAGCCGACCGGCTGATCGGTGGACCCGGCTCCGACGCGATCACCGGCGGGACCTCCTACGACCGCATCGTCGGCGGCGACGGCCGCGACCGGATCGACGCGGTCGACGGGATCCGCGACCTCGTCAAATGCGGCGAGGGCCGCGACACGGCGACCCTCGACCGGGGCGAGCAGGCGCAGGGCTGCGAGACGATCCGCCGGGCCGAGCCGGAAACGCCGCGGCGGTAGACTGAACGCAGTCATTCGCCCATCCGTCCCGTCGGTTTCCCGGTGACGGCCCGCGAACATCAAGGACGAACCGCCCAGATGGGTGGGAGGCACCGATGCAGGAACTCCCGACAGTCCAGACCACCTCGGATCTCCCCGCTTCGAGCGGCGGCCTGACGCCCGCGGAGATCGCCGAGCTGAGCGCAGAGGTGAAGGAGCTCGCGGCCGCCCGCGACGCGGTCATCCTCGCCCACAACTACGAGCTGCCCGAACTGCAGGACGTGGCCGACTTCGTCGGCGACTCGCTCGGGTTGTCCCGGGCCGCCGCGGCGACCGAGTCGCAGGTGATCGCCTTCTGCGGCGTCCACTTCATGGCCGAGACCGCCTCGGTTCTCTCGCCGGAGAAGACCGTGCTGATCCCGGATCTCCACGCGGGCTGCTCGCTCGCCGACTCGATCACCGCCGACCAGCTCCGAGCCTGGAAGGCCGAGCATCCCGGTGCCGTCGTCGTGATGTACGTCAACACCTCGGCCGAGGTGAAGGCCGAGACCGACTACTGCTGCACGTCCTCGAACGCGATCGACGTCGTCGACCACATCTGGCAGGAGCACGGCCCCGAGACCGAGATCCTGTTCGGCCCCGACATGTGGCTCGGCTCCTTCGTCGAGCGGGAGACCGGCGTCCGCGACGATCCCGAGCGCCGCGCCCGCTTCCACATCTGGGACGGCGAATGTCACGTCCACGCCGGGATCCGGCCGGACGACATCACCGCGATGCGCGCCGAGCACCCCGGGGCGGAGTTCCTGATCCACCCCGAGTGCGGGTGCTCGACGCAGGCCATGGAGTACGTCGCCGCCGGCGACATCTCCGGCGAGGGCGTCCACATGCTCTCGACCTCGGGGATGCTCCAGCACGTCGAGCAGAACCCGAGCGGCTCCTACATCGTCGCCACCGAGACCGGGATGCTCTACCCGCTCGAGCAGGCGGCCCCCGGCGCCGACCTGATCGCCGCCAACCGCATGGCCTTCTGCCGCTACATGAAGATGATCACGCTGCCGAAGCTGCGCGACTGCCTCCGCGACATGACCGGCGAGGTCAAGGTGCCGCCGGAGATCGCCGAGAAGGCGAAGGTCCCGATCGAGCGCATGGTCGCAATCGGCTGACGGGCCTCGTCAGGAGTGGCTTCGCTCACGGATGATGTCCGCGAGCTCGTTCGCCACAGCGCGTCGGTCGGCGAGGGCGTTCCAGGAGAAGCGGCGGACGAAGTAGCCCGCGCGGGCGAGGACGGCGTCGCGCTCGTTGTCGTCGTCGCGTTGCTCGCGCGCCAGGTGATCGCCCCCGTCGGCCTCGGCGACGAAGCGGGCCGATTCCCACAGCAGGTCGACCTCGTAGCCGAGCAGCGGCACGTTCACGGCCGGGATCGGAAGAGCATGGTCGCGGCACGTCTCGAGCGCGATCTCCTCGAGCCGGGAACGGGTCGCCTCGAGCGGCAGGGCGCGTTCGGCCAGGAGCTTGCGGAGGGTGGCCGCGCCGCGGTGGCTGGGGTGGGCCGCAAGCAGGGTGGCGAGGCGATCGCGGTTCAGGAGCCGCAGCTTCTCCGCCTGCTCGAAGGCGCGACGCGTCTGCAGTGAGGGGAGGGTTGCGGCCAGGTCCCAGACGGTTCGGGTGCCGGTGGTCACCGGGATGCCGAGCTTGTGGGTGGTGTCGGCGGAGGGAAGCGAGCGCGGGCGGTGGGTGACGATGCCGGCCGGGGAACGGTCGGCCGTCACGGACACGTGCAAGGCGAAACGCTGCCTGCGGTCGAGGATGCCGAGGAGCTGGCCCGCGGGCCCGTGGCTGAGGACGGCGCCGGGACCGCAGGCGAGCACGGCGGCGAGCCATCGGGCCTCCTGCGAAAGGCGTGGGTGTCCGACAGCGAAGACGCCGCGGTGGATCGGGTGGAGGTGGCCGCGGCCCACCAGCGTCTTGATTCGCTGAGGGCTCAGTCCGGCCTCGGCGAGCTGGGACCGTGCGACGACGCCGTGCTGGCGGCCTGCGAGCGTCGCGATCGCAGCCATTGATCGGGATCGAGGTTGCATACCAACCCGAATCCCGATCAGTGCGCCGCCGACCCCCGGCGCTCCGTGCCGGCCCGCCTCTACTCGGCCGCCGGCTCCTGATCGGGGTCGACGTGGCGGCGGCGGCTCGTTCCGACCGGGAGGCCCGCGGCGGAGCGCGCATCGTCATCGGCGAGATGATCGAGGCGGCGGCGCATGTAGATCCTTCGCTGCAGCAGGAGCGTGACGAGGCCCGCGGCGAAGATCGAGGTGAGGTTGAGGAACAGCTGGATGGTCGCTCCCCAGGCCGTCGCCCAGTCCGTGTAGGCCGCCGCGACGCCGATGTTCGCCGCCGCGGGGACGGTCGCCACCGAGATCAGGACCCCGACGAGGGCGCTGGACTTGGCCGTTGTGAGGCTGAGCATCCCGACGACCCCGGCGAGGAGAGCGACGTAGACGGAGAAGAAGTCCGGGTTCGAGATGAAGCGAACGAGTGTGTGCGAATCGAAGTCGAGCGAATACGGGATCTGGCCGACCTCGCGTAGGACGACGGTGGCGGCATACGTGGCTGCGGTTCCGACGAGGAATCCGACGAACAGCGCGGTCGCGGAGCGGCGGACCAGCCGGCGGCTGCGGTTGACGAGCGCGACGCAGACGCCGGCGATCGGGCCGAAGTCCGGGCCGACGACCATCGCGCCGACGATCAAGATCGGCTGGTTGAAGTAGATGCCGACCGCCGCGATCAGCATCGCTGCGGTCATGAAGATCAGGTAGCTCTGCGAGAGCTCGACGTTCTCAGAGGTACGCGATGAGACGTTCTCCCAGACGACCGGGTCGGCTCCCACGTCGTCGCGTCGCCGCCGGAACTTGCTGCTGGTGAGCGCCGAGATCTCGGCATCGACCTCCTCGATTGCGATGGAGCCGTCGACGTCGACGTTGAGCTCGCGGAGGTCGGCGACGAGCAGGCTGACGTCGCGACGCGCGACGTCGCAGAGCACCAGATCGCCATCGGGTTTGCGGGCGACGTTCTCGAGGTGAACGATGTTGAAGACGGAGTCGGAGTTCTCCAACAGGTCGATGACGTGGCGGCACTGCGTGTTCGGGGCGACGATTCGCAGGTGAACCACGCCGGGATCGTAAGGGGCGGCGCACCCGCGCCCGGGCGGGATCGTGCAGGGGGCGAGCGAACTGTGTGGTTTGTGTGAGCGTTTGCTTATGATGAAGCCCTCGCGCAAGACGCGTCATGCACGGCTCCGCCCACGGACCGCGGTCGGAGGAACGTCCGCGGCGCCGACGAAGGAGCCTTCTGATCATGGCCAGAGCACGTACACGCAGCCGACTCCGGGCCCGCCGCTCGCGGATGCCCGAGTCGCATTCCCGCCCGCAGCGCCCCCCGATCGTCGAGCTTCGCGACACGACGGTCGTCTACCCCGGCGGCCACGTCGGCCTCGAGCGGGTCTCGATCTCGATCGACCGCGGCGAGTTCGTGTTCCTCGTCGGCCCGACCGGCTGCGGCAAGTCCACCTTCATCAAGCTGCTGCTGCGCGACCTCGAGCCCGCGAGCGGGAACGTCCGCGTCGCCGGCAAGGACATCAACGACATGCCGCGCTCGAAGGTCCCGGCTCTCCGCCGCCGGATCGGCACCGTCTTCCAGGACTTCAAGCTGCTTCCGAACCGGACCGTCTACGACAACGTCGGCTACGCCCTGCAGGTGATCGGCACGCCGCGCTCGGAGATCAAGCGCCAGGTTCCGGAGATCCTGCGGATGGTCGGGCTCGGGGCGAAGATCCACAACTACCCCGATGAGCTCTCCGGCGGCGAGCAGCAGCGCGTCTCGGTCGCGCGGGCGTTCGTCAGCCATCCGCCCCTCCTGCTCGCCGACGAGCCGACCGGCAACCTCGACCCCGAGACGTCGATCGGGATCATGCAGCTGCTCTACCGGATCAACCGCACCGGCACGACCGTCGTCGTCGTGACCCACGACCGCGAGATGGTCGACAAGATGCGCCGCCGCGTGATTCAGCTCTACGACGGCCGCGTCATCCGCGACCAGGCCGCCGGCATGTACGCGACCGACGAGGACACCTCGGAGTTCGGCGCCCGCGTTCGCAGCGAGCTCGGCGTCGCTCCCGACCCCGGCTTCTTCGACGACGACGACAGCGGGGCCGCCCTGTGAGCCGCCTCGCCTTCTTCCTCGGCGAGGCCTACCGGGCCCTCCGCCGCAACGCCGCGCCGTCGCTGGCCGCGATCGTGACGATCGCCGTCACCGTCCTGCTGATCGGCGTGCTCGTGCCCGTCCTCGACGCCAGCGGCTCGAAGACGGAGGACGTACGCAGCCAGCTCGAGCTCAAGGTCTTCCTGTTCGACGACGCGACCAACGGCGAGATCACCAACCTCCAGGACAAGATCGGCGCGATCCCGCACGTCGAAGACGTCGAGTACGTCTCGCCGGCGCAGGCGTTGAAGATCCTCGAGGACCGCCTCGAGGACAAGAGCCTGCTCGATCAGCTCAACAGCAACCCGCTGCCGCCGGCCTTCAACGTCAAGGTCGACGACCCCGACAACCTCGAGTCGGTCCAGACGGCGCTTTCGCCGCCCGACTCGACCGGCAAGCCGCAGCCGATCAGCGCCGCGATCGACGAGATCGTCACCGGCGAGCAGACCCAGCAGATCCGCGAGGTCACCGGCGCGGTGAAGATCCTGCTCGCGGTCATCGCGGTCCTGCTCGCGGTCGCCTCGCTGTTCCTCGTCGGCAACACGATCCGCCTTTCGATCTACGCCCGCCGCCGCGAGGTCGAGGTGATGCAGCTCGTCGGAGCGACCAACTGGTTCATCCGCTGGCCGTTCGTGATCGAGGGTCTCGTGGTCGGCCTGTTCGGCGCACTGATCGCGGTCGGCATACTGTTTCTCGGCAAGGTGACCATCGTGGATCCCCTGTCCGACAACTTCGCCTTGGTCGAGAACCTCAACACGATCTCCTTCGGACCCCTGATCGCCGCACTGGTGATGGGCGCGATGGTGGTCGCGGCGCTCGGCAGCGGAGTGACGCTGCGCCGCTTCCTCCGCATTTGAGCGATCGTTCCCGTCGCATACCGGCTTTCGTGCTCGGCGCTCTCGCCGGGATCGTCGTCGCGGTCGCGTTGCTCGCGTTCGTCGGGCCGCTGCAGGACCTGCTGCCCGACACCGGCGAGCAGACGCGACAGCAGGAGGCCCAGGAGGTCATCGAGGACTCCTACTTCCGCCCGACCGATTCCGAGGAGCTCCAGAACGCATCGATCAACGGGATGGTCGAGAAGATCAGCAAGGCGAACGACGACAAGTTCTCCCACTACTTCGACCCCGCCACATACAGACGCTTCCAGGCCTCCTCGTCGGGCGAGTTCTCCGGCATCGGCGTCACCGTCACCGAGACGAAGCAGGGGCTTCGCGTCGCGCAGGTCTTCGACGGAGCCCCGGCCGAGAAGGCCGACATCGGCCCCGACGACCTGATCGTCGGCGTCGACGGCAAGTCGCTCGCCGGCGTCTCCGCCGATGCCGCCGCCACGCGGATCAAGGGACCGCCGGGAACGACCGTGAACCTGACCGTCGTCGACGGCCGCACCGGCGAGCGCCGGAAGGTCGACGTCGAGCGCGCCAACGTGAAGGTCCCGGCCGTGACCGGGAGGATCGAGGAGGTCGACGGGCAGAAGATCGCCTACGTCGCGCTCGCCGGGTTCACCCGCGGCGCCCACGGCGAGCTCCGAAGCGAGATCGAGCGGCTCGACGGGAAGGGGGCGGAGGGACTCGTCTTCGACCTCCGCGGTAACGGCGGCGGGCTCGTCGACGAGGCGGTGCTCGTCCAGTCGATCTTCCAGGAGGACGGACCGGTGCTGACGATCGAGGGCCGGGCCCGCGACGAGCAGACCTTCGAGGTCACCGGGGACCCGCTCGACGGGATCGGCCCGATCGCCGTGCTCGTCGACGGCAACACCGCCTCGGCTTCGGAGATCGTCACGGCGGCGCTGAAGGAGAACGGCCTCGCGACCGTGATCGGGACCCGGACCTACGGCAAGGGCGTGTTCCAGGAGGTGATCCCGCTCGAGACCGGCGGCGCACTCGACCTCACCGTCGGCGAGTACCTGACCGCCGACGGCACCTCGATCCTCGGCAAGGGGGTCGTGCCCGACGAAGTGGTGAAGGACAAGGACCCGCGAGACGGCGACGACGTGCTCGACGCCGGCCTCGACCAGGTCGCCGCCGAGCTCCGGGGAAGCTGATGCCCGAGCTCGATCCCGGGCGCCCGCGGGCGCTCGTCGTAGCCCGCCGGGGCCGCTTCTGGGTGGGGGAGCCTCTGTTCGAACGCGGTCCCCAGGTCTCCCTCGCCCGGGGACGCGTCAAGGTCGACCCCGGCGGAATCGCGCTGTGCCGGATCGATCAACGGGGCGGGCAGCCGATCGTCGACCTCGGCCGCGCCGACAACGCCCGCGACGTCGTCGGCGCGCTGGTCGCCGATCGCGGTCTGCGGCCCAGCTTCCGCGACCGCCACGAGCAGGAAGCGCGATCCGCGATCGCCCGGCTGGAGCGCGACGCCGGCGCCCGCCGCGACCTCACAGCAGAGCCCACCTTCACCGTCGATCCGGCGAGCGCGCGCGACTTCGACGACGCGGTCTCAGCACGGACCGAGGGCGACGGCTTTCGCATCTGGGTCCACATCGCCGACGTCGCAGCCCACGTCAAACCCGAGAGCGGCCTCGACCGCGAGGCCCTCGCGCGAGCGAACTCGACCTACGCGCCGGGAACCGTCAGCCCGATGCTCCCGCAGTCGCTGAGCAGCGATGCCTGCAGCCTCAACCCCGGCGTCGAGCGCCTCGCGGTCACCGCCGAGATCGAGCTGTCGGCCGCCGGCGAGGCGCGGTCGGCGAGCTTCTACCGCTCGCGGATCCGTTCCGACGCGCGCCTCGACTACGACGCGCTCGACCGGATCTTCGCCGGCACCGAGCGGGCGCCGGAGCCGGTCGCCGACGCGATCGCCACGGCACGCCGGGCCACCGCCGCCATCGCCGCCGCCGGTCGCGGCGGCGGCCTCGAGGTGCACAGCGCCGAGCCCGAGTTCACCTTCACGCCCGACGGTGACGTCGAGGCGGCGCACGCGCTGGTCCAGACCGAGTCCCACCGGCTGATCGAGAAGTTGATGATCCTCACCAACGAGCAGGTCGCCGCTCTGCTCGAGCGCAAGGGCGTGCCGACGCTCTTCCGCGTTCACGAGCAGCCCGATCCGGCCCGGGTCGGCGTCCTGATCGAACAGCTCGCTTCGCTCGGCGTCCCGTCGCCGGCGCTCGCCGAGACCGCCGGCCCGGCGGAGGCCGGAGCCGCGGCGATCGAGGCCAGCCGGCTGGTCGCCGCCGAGGCGAAGCGCCGCGGCCACGGCGCCGCCAGCCTCTCCTCGCTCGTCCTCCGGGCGCTGAAGCCGGCCCGCTACAGCGAGGTCAATCTCGGGCACGCCGGCCTCGGCAGCAGCGCCTACTCGCATTTCACCTCCCCGATCCGGCGCTACCCGGATCTGATCGCGCACCGCGGGCTGCTCTCGGTCATCGACGGCAGCGAGGAGCGACCGGACGTCCACGGAGTCGCCGGAGCAGCCCTCCACTGCTCCGACCGCGAGCGCGACTCGATGCGGATCGAACGGGACGGCGACGACATCTGCGCCGCCTTCCTGCTCCAGCGCGAGCTCTTCGAGCGCGGCAGCGGGACGGTGTTCGAGGGCGAGGTCTCCGGCGTCATCGGCGCCGGTGCTTTCATCCTCTTCCGTGGCGAGCACGCCGACATCTACGAGGGGTTCCTCCCCGCCCGCCGGATGCCCGGCGAGCGGTTCGAGATCAACGAGGTCGAGTCGGCGTTGATCGGCATGCGCACGGGCAGGCGGGTCGGGATCGGCGACTCGATCGAGGTCAAGGTCGAGTCCGTCGAGGCCGCGCGCGGACGCGTGGACCTGGTCGCGGCCGACGACGGCGAGGACCGCCGCCGGGGCGGCGGCAGGCGGGGCGGCAGCCGATCGCGCCGCGGCGCGACGACGGGGAGGAAGCGGTGAGCGACGCCGAGCGCGGGCCCGACGTCGCCACGAACAGGGCGGCGCGGTTCTCCTACGAGATCGTCGAGACCTTCGAGGCGGGAATCGTCCTGACCGGGACCGAGGTCAAGTCCCTGCGCGACGGCAAGGCGCGTCTGCAGGACTCCTACGCGGCGATCGAGGACGGCCAGGTGTTCCTCCGCGGCTCCTACATCCCGCCGTACCCGCCGGCGCGCGACAACCACGAGCCGGAGCGGCCGAGGAAGCTGCTCATGCACCGCTGGGAGATCGAGCGGCTGATCGGGCGGATGCAGCGCAAGGGGCTGACGCTGATCCCCACCCGCATCTATTTCAAGGGCAAGCGCGCGAAGGTCGAACTGGCGCTCGCGCGCGGCAAGCAGCAGCAGGACAAGCGGCGCCAGATCCGCGATCGGGACGTGGCGCGGGACATCGAGCGCGAGGTCAAGCATCGGAATCGCTGAACGCGCACGTTCAGGCGCGGGCCGGGGTTCTCACGGAACGGCCTCACCCTTGCTTCAATGTCGATGTCGAGCGATGACGGAGGAAGACGAGTGAGCGAGCAGGACCAACAGCCAAAGCCGCCGGCGCCGCCAGCAGGCGCCCAGCCGCCCCCGTCGGGCTCACCTGCGCCTTCGGCGCAGGGCACGCCCGCGCCCGCAGCCCCCGCCGGGGAGACCCCGCGTGAACGAAAGCAGCGCGAGCGCGCGGAGAAGATGCGGCAGCGCAAGGAGGAGAAGGCGCGCAGGCATGCCGAGCGCGAGGCGCGGAAACAGCAGCGGGCCGAGCAGAAGGCCGCCCGCAAGCGCGGCGCGCCTCCGTCGCGGCCGGTCGATCCTGCCCAGGCGTCACCGGTTTCCCCGGCCGCCGAGGCGACCGGCCAGGCCACGCCGGCACCCGCCGCAGCACCCGACCCGGCTCCCGCCGCGCCCGGCGACCGCAAGGCGCAGCGGGAGGCGAAGAAGCAGGAACGTGCCGCCAAGAAGGCTGCGGCGAAGGCCGAGCGCGACCGCGCACGCGAGGAGCGCCGCCACGCGCTCGCCGAGAAGAAGGCCGCTCGGGCTGCCGCGAAGGGACAGCCCGTGCGTCCTCCGGCCGCCGAGCCGGTCGCCCCGGCGGCTCCGGCGACACCGACGCCGCCGCCCCAGCCCGGAGCCGCAACATCCGAGTCGCAGTCCGACCCGAAGCTCGCGCTCGGCGCCGCCGCGGCCGCCGCGGCGGCCGCCGGTGCCGGTGCCGCGGTGGCGAAGTCCCGTTCGGACGATCAGTCCGAGCCGGCTCGGCCCGCCGTTACCCCGGCCTGGGTCGAGCTCGAGGAAGCGCGCCGGCGCGAGGCCGAGCCGCCACCGGCACCACCGGCCGCTCCCGCGCCCGCCCCCTCGGCGCCCGAGCCCGAGCCCGCCCCGCCACCTCCGCCCCCCGCACTCGCGCCCGAGGCAGAGCTTCCGGG
>JADFCZ010000126.1 GCA_018263295.1 Conexibacter sp. | reverse complement strand
ACGGCGATCCGATCGAGCGCTACGCGGACGCGGCGGCCGAGGCGCCCGCGGAGCCCCCGGCGACCGACGCGCCCGCCGAGCCCGCGGCGACCGACGCGACGGACGCCGCCGCCCGCCGCTTCTCCGCCGAGGAACTGATGCCGCGCCGTCGCTCCCGCCGGTCGCCCGAGCCCGATGCCGCTCCGGCCGCGCCGATCACCGAGGACCACGACTGGTTCGCGGACGCCGACAGCGCACCACCACCGCCGATCCCGCCGCAGCGGCGGGAGGTCGCGACCGGCGAGTACCCGCCGCTGCCGCCGCCGACGACGCCGCCGAGCCGGGACAAGACGGTCCTGTTCCGGCGCCTGATCGCCGCTGCGCTCGTCCTGCTCGTCGCGCTGGCCGTCTACGGCCTGCTGACCCGCGGCGGCGACGATTCGGCGCCCGCTCCGAAGGGCCCGGCGACCTTGAAGACCGAGAGCGTGACTATCCCCGAGGGCTACACGCGCTCGCAGATGGCCGACGTCGCCAAGGACGCCGGGCTCAGCGGCGACTACGAGAAGGCGACGGCGAAGGCGCCGAAGGGCTTCGACATCGCCAAGACCGGCGCGCCGAGCGACGCGAGCCTCGAGGGCTTCCTGTTCCCGGCCACCTACGAGCTCGAGAAGGGCGCGAGCGTCGACGCCCTGGTCAAGGACCAGCTCACCGCCTTCGACGACAACATCGCCCAGGTCAATCTGAAAGACGCCGAGAAGAAGAACCTGACGATGTACGACGTGGTCACGATCGCCTCGATGATCGAGCGCGAGGTGCTCGTTCCGAAGGAGCGGCCGCTGGTCGCCGCCGTCATCTACAACCGGCTCTCGCAGGGGATGCCGCTCGGGATCGACGCGACGCTTCGCTACGACCTCGACAACTTCGACCAGCCGCTGACCGAGTCGGAGCTCCAGTCCGACAGCCCGTACAACACGCGGCTGGTCACCGGCCTGCCGCCGACCCCGATCGCCAACCCCGGACTCGACTCGCTGCAGGCGGCCGCCGATCCGGCGAAGGTCGACTACACCTACTACGTGGTCAAGCCGGACACGTGCGGCGAGCACTTCTTCACCAACGACTACGACGAGTTCCTCGCCGCCTCCGACAAGTACGACGCGGCCCGCGCTGCCGAGGGCGGCGCGCCGACCGACTGCTGAGGCGGCGTCGCGTCACACTGACGCGATGAACCGGCTCGCCGTGATCGGCCATCCCGTCGCGCATTCGCTGTCGCCGGCGATGCACACGGCCGCGTTCGCGGCGCTCGGCCTCGGCGACGAGTGGAGCTACGAGGCGATCGACATCGAGCCGGAGCGCTTCGCGGCGGGGGTGAGGGAACTGACCGAGCGCGGGTTCGCGGGCGTCAACGTCACCGTCCCGCACAAGCAAGCCGCGTTCGAACTCGCCGATCTCCGCTCCGACGCGGTCGCGGCGATCGGCGCCGCCAACACGCTGACCTTCGCCGGCGGTTCGATCCGGGCCGACAACACCGACGCGAGCGGGTTGATCGCCGCGTTGCCTCCCGACTTCGACCCCGCCGGCGCCGAGGCCCTCGTCCTCGGCGCCGGCGGCTCGGCCCGCGCGGCGGCCTGGGCCCTCGACCGCGCGGGCGCCCGGGTGACGATCGCCAACCGGACCGAGTCGAAGGCGGTCGACCTCGCCCGCGAGCTCGGCACCTACGCGCTCGAGGGCGTCGGGCCCGACGAGCCGATCGACCTCACGCACTTCGACCTGCTCGTCAATTGCACCTCCGTCGGCCTTGCAAAGGAGGGTGCGCCGCGCTCCGAGCCGGGTGCGGACCTAAAGGCGATGCGCCTCCGGGCCGATCAGTTGATTGCCCCACTCGTGGTGGTCGACCTCGTGTATGGGTCGGAACCGACAGAGTTGGCCGTGACGTGCACAAGCGGCGGGGCGACCCTGATCGACGGGCTGGAGATCCTGGTGCGCCAGGGCGCGGACTCGTTCCGGATCTGGGTCGGGCGAGAACCACCGATAGAGACCATGAGAGACGCGATCCGAGCGAACCGATGAGCACCCCAGGCGACCGATACGGGCATCTCCGCCCGGTTCCCGAGGTGAGCGGCTCCGAGGCCCTCGACCCGTCGCTGCAGCAGAGCGGCGGAACGCCCGGTCTGACGCCGCCGCGGACGCGGACCCACAGCGGCCGCTTCATCACCGACGTCGTCGTCGACCTCGGCTACCTCGACCGCGAGCGCGTCGATCAGGCGATCGGAGAGGCGCGCGTCGCCGGCCGCTCGCCGGAGGCGCTGATGGTCGAGAAGGGCATCCTCAGCGCCGACCAGCTCTCCCGCGCGATCGCCGAGCGCTACGGCCTCGACCACATCGACCTCAACGTCTACCACGTCGACATGGGGGCGGCGAACCTCGTCTCGGTGCAGACGGCCCGGCGCTTTCACGCGGTCCCGGTCGGCTACGTCGACCCGGAGACTCTGCTGGTCGCGATGGCGGACCCGGCAAACGTCCTCGCCGTCGACGACATGCAGATGATGACCGGCCTCCATTGCCGCGTCGCAGTCGCCGCCGAGGTCGACATCGAAGCGCTGATCAGCCGCCTCAACTCGCTCGAGAGCGCGGTGTCGGAGGCCGTCTCCGAGGACGAGGAGGAGGCCAATCTCTCCACGGCGGAAGTCACCGAGCTGCGCGAGTCCGCCGACGACGCGCCCGTCATCAAGCTCGTCTATTCGATCCTCGGCCAGGCCGTCAACGAGGGCGCCTCCGACGTCCACTTCGAGGTCGAGGAGAAGGACATGCGCGTCCGCTTCCGCGTCGACGGCGTGCTCACCGAGGCCGCCCGCGTACCGCGCCGGATGGTCTCGGGCGTGATCTCGCGCATCAAGATCATGAGCGAGCTCGACATCGCCGAGAAGCGGATCCCGCAGGACGGCCGCGTCGCCGTCAACGTCAACGACCGTCGCATCGACCTCCGTGTCGTGACCGTCCCGACCGAGCGCGGGGAGGGGGCGACGATCCGCATCCTCGACAAGACCCAGGCGATCCGGACGCTCGACGAACTCGGACTGCTCGGAGATGCGCGGGCGCAGTTCACCGACGCCTATCACCAGGCCTACGGCGCTGTTCTCGTCACCGGCCCGACCGGCTCCGGTAAGTCGACGACCCTCTATTCGGCCCTGTCGGAGCTGAACAGCGTCGACCGCAACATCATCACGATCGAGGACCCGGTCGAGTACCAGATGCCCGGCATCAACCAGATGGGCGTCAACCGCAAGGCCGGCCTCGACTTCGCCGTCGGCCTCCGGTCCGTCCTCCGCGCCGACCCCGACGTGATCATGGTCGGCGAGATCCGCGACCCCGAGACTGCCCGGATCGCGATCGAGGCCGCGCTCACCGGCCACATGGTGCTGACGACGCTCCACACGAACGACGCCCCGAGCGCGATCACGCGGCTGCAGAAGATGGGCATCGAGTCGTTCCTGACGGCATCCGCCGTCGACTGCGTCGTCGCCCAGCGCCTGGCCCGGATGCTCTGCCCCGACTGCAAGACCCGCACGGTCCTGAGCCGCCAGTCGCTCGAGTCCTCCGGCTTCCGCGTCGGCGCCGACATCGAGGCCTGGGACCCGGTCGGCTGTGGGCGCTGCTCCGGCACCGGCTACCGCGGCCGGATCGGCATCTACTCGGTGATGCGGATGTCGGAGGAGCTCAAGGACATGACCGTCGCCGGCGCCCCGCAGGCCGACCTCACCCGCCAGGCCCGCTCGGAGGGCATGCTCACCCTCCGCGAGGACGGCCTCCAGAAGGTCAACCGCGGGGTGACGAGCATCGCCGAGGTGGCCCGCGTAGCGGTCTAGGCCGGGGCGCGCGCCGGCAACCGGGCAGGGTCTTGCGCCGTCTGGACGCCGAATCCGGATCAGTGGATGGGATTTCACGTCGTATGGACGCAAAACCACATCCGGTGGCAGCGGGTCAGCTCCGCCCCGGGATAATCGCCGGGCGATGCGGATCACCTATCTCGGCCACGCCACGCTCCTGATCGAGGTCGACGGGCTCAAGGTTCTGACCGACCCGCTGCTCCGGCGGCGGATCATGCACCTGCGGCGGGTCGTGCCGGGGCCGACTCGCGAGCAGCTCGCCGACGTCGACGTCGTCCTGATCTCGCACGCCCACCACGACCACCTCGACACCCGCTCGCTGCGGATGGTCGGCGGCACGCCACGGGTCCTCTGCCCGGAGCCCGCGCGCCGCGCCGTCGCCGGCACCGGCCTGACGCCGGAGGTGATGGGCGTCGGCGGCTACGTGCAGATCGGCGAGGTCGAGATCACGGCCGTTCGCGCCGACCACGACGGGCGCCGCTTCCCGCAGGATCGCCGCTCGGACGCGGTCGGCTTCGTCGTCCGCGGCCCCGGCGGCTCGGTCTACTTCGCCGGGGACACCGGCTGGTTCGAGGAGATCGGGGAGGTGGGGGAGGTCGACGTCGCGCTGCTGCCGGTCGCCGGCTGGGGCCCGCGCCTCGGCCCCGGGCACCTCGATCCCGAGGAGGCCGCCCGCGCCGTCGCGCTGATCCGGCCGCGGTTCGCGATCCCGATCCACTGGGGCACATACGAGCGGCTGGCGATGACGATCGCCGGGCACCGCTCCGACCCCGCGCGGAGGTTCTGCGATCAGCTCGCGGAGCTGGCGCCCGGCGTCGCCGCCGAGCTGCTGGAGCCCGGGGCCTCGCTCGAGGTCGCACCGGCGGCGTCGTCGGCGTAGGCGTCCTGCCCGAGCCCGGCGAGCCAGCGCCGGAACACCCGGTGAACGCTCTCGGCGCCGACGACTTCGCCCTCGGGCCAGCCCAGGTCGGAGGGGGCGAGCACGAACGGATAGCTCTGCGAGCCGCCCATGCCGCCGTGCGAGCCGACCAGCTCCTCGAACGCGGCGACCTCGGTCGGGTCGTGCCAGATCCGGCTGTTGACGACGATGTCGGGGCAGTGCGGAAAGCGATGGGTGCGGAGGACGTGGCGGGCGGCATTTGGCCCGAACGGCGCCAGAGGGTCCTCACCGAGGACCTCGCCCTTCTCGAGCCGGTTGACGCCGTCGGCGCCGATCGCGAGGGCGCCGTCGGCGGCGGAGTCGACGAGGAGGAAGCCGATGCCCTCGTGTCCGCGGAGCTCTTCGATCAGCGTCGGGTAGAGCGCCTCGATCGCCTCCAGGGTCAGCCGGCCGGGCTGGCGCGGGAAGCTGATCAGTCCGAGGCAGCCCGATGCCATCACCGCGAGCTCCGGCGGCTCCTCGCCGGTGACCGCCTTGGCTCCGTCCTCGTCGGCGGGGTGGGCGATGTCGAGCCGCTCGGCGCCGGCCTGGACCGCGCGCGAGACCGGCGTCTGGTCGCGGTCGAGCTCGGTCAGCCCGGCGCCCATGTAGGCGCTGGCTTCGGCCGAGTCGCCGCTTGACGCGTAGGTGCTCGACGAGCGGCATGCCTTCTCGACCAGCTCCTGGAGGCTGTAGCCGTAGCGCTGCAGGAAGGTCGCGCCCTGCGACTGACCGTGGTCGGAGAGGACGATCAGCCGGTAGGGCCGCGGCGCCTCGGCGGTCGCCTTCTCGATCCGGCCGATCTGGCGGTCGACCTTCTCCAGCACCGCGAGCGTGTCCTCGCGCTCGATCCCGGAGTGGTGGGCGACCTCGTCGTAGGCGAGGAACGTCGTATAGACGACCGGACGGCCGGCGAGGAGGTCGCCGACGACGGCGGCGACCTGGAGGTCGAGCTGGACGACCGTCGCCCAGGCGCGGACGAGCCCGTACTTGCGGTCGCGAAGGATCCGCGGCTTCTCGTCGATCCGCTTCTGGCGGACCGCCCAGTAGCGCTCGCGGAAGTATTCGGCGACGATCGCGTTGAACGTCTTGAACGTCGCGTAGGGGCGGGCGAAGTACGCGGCGTAATCGCGGCCGATCGGGCGCCGCCGGGTCAGCACCGTGCTCATCGTCAGCATCGAGTGGGCGGCGTCGCCGGAGAGGATGTTGGCGCGACTCGCGCCGTCGGCGTAGAGCAGGCCACGGCCGTTGGAGTGGCGGCGCTCGATCTCGACCGCGTCCTTGGGGTGGTTGGTGACGATCGGGGCGTTGCGATCCTTCTCCCACCAGCGGAACGCCGGCATGTCGTCGTTGTCGCCGTGCAGCAGCCCCGCCTGGCAGGCGCCGGTCTGCGAGGACCAGTCGGTCTCCCAGACGTGCATCGCGTGCGAGCCGTCGTCGAGCCAGCGCTTGATGTTGGGGACGCGGCCGGAGGCGATCGCCCGCTCGAGCACCTCGTGGGCGAGGCCGTCGATCTCGAGGAAGAGGACGCCGGGGACGTTCGTGCGGTTGACGGTCTCGCGGCCCCGCGACTGCGCCTTGACCACGTTCCGGTACCAGCTCTCGTCGTCGTCGATCGCGAGCAGCGCCGAGGTCGCGGACGTCGAGAGCGTCAGCGCGATCGTGACGACGATCGCCTCCGCCAGGCCCTGGATCTCGGCGTTAGGGACGAGGTCGATCGCGAAGGCGACGAGGATCGAGTTGAGGACGATCGCAGCGAGGCCGAGCGTGAGGACGTTCAGCGGCAGCGTCAGGCGCGCCAGCGCCGGGAACACGAGCGCGTTGAGAACGCCGATGAGGAGTGCGGCGCCGATCGCGGCGCCGAACCCGTCGAGAGTGAACCGATCGAGGATCGCAGCCAGGACCCAGAGCACGACGGCGTCTACCAGGACGACCACGACCAATCGCCGCAGCACCTGGAGGGGGTCCGAGAAGACGTCCGACGCGGGCCTAGGATCCATGTGGATGGCAGATCATCCCGCATCTCCCGGCGGGGAGGCCGACTCCACCGATTCAGAGATCGCGAATGCTGATGCCATCATCGTGCAGAAGCACGAGCCGACGCTCCGCGGGATCGTCCGGGTCGTCGCGACCGTGGTCGCGAGCGCGATCGCGCTCTACCTGATCTACCTGCTGCGGACTCCCCTCGGCTGGCTCTTCGTCGCCACGTTCGTCGCCGTCGCGGTGGCGGCGCCGGTACGCCGCCTCGAGGACCACATGCCCCGCGGCGCGGCGATCGCCCTCGTCTACCTGACGCTCGTCTTGATCCCGATCGGCATCGGCCTGATCCTGATCCCGCCCGCGGTGACGGCGGGAAGCGACCTCGTCAACGACCTCCCGAGCTACGTCGTCGACGTCAACGACACCGTCGAGAACAGCGACACCCTGCGCGGGCTGAACGAGGACTACGACCTCGTCGGCAAGCTCGAGGACGCCGCCAACAACGCCGCCGGATCGCTGGACGACGTCGCGACGACGCTCGCCGACATCGGCGCCGGGCTGATCGGCTCGCTGTTCGCGCTGTTCACGATCATCGTCATGAGCATCTTCATGGTCTCCCGCGGTCACGAGTGGATGCGGGCGCTGCTCAACACCCGAAAGCCCGAGGAGGCCGACGCGATCGGCAAGGCGCTCGAGCGGATGGCGCTCGCCGTATCCAGCTACGTCGGCGGTGCGCTCACGCAGGCGATCATCGCCGGCATCGTCGCCTTCATCGTGCTGTCGATCCTCGGCGTCCCGGCGCCGCTGGCGCTCGCCGTAATCATCGCCATCCTCGACCTCGTGCCGCTGATCGGAGCGACGATCGGCGCGTTCCTCGTGGCGCTGGTGACGCTCTTCAACGACTTTCCGACCGACACGATCATCTGGCTCGTGTTCGCGATCGCCTACCAGCAGTTCGAGAACTACGTGGTCCAGCCGCGGATCCAGAGCCGTGCCGTCCAGCTCGACCCGTTCGTGATCGTCGTCGCGGCGATCTTCGGCGGCACGCTGCTCGGCGTCGTCGGTGCCCTTCTGGCCATTCCGGTGGCCGCCGCGGGCCAGATCGGCGTCCGCGAGTTCATGCTCTACCGGCGCGGCGAGCTGGAGAGCATGGGCGGGGACCTGAGCGAGCCTTTGCCGATTGACACCCCGGACTCAAGCGAAGGCGGTTCGGTGACGACATAGAGCGGGATGAGCTCTATGGATTTCGCCGAGGTCCTGACCCGGATGGTCACGATGCGCGCGTCCGACGTGCATCTGACGCCCGGATTCCACCCCGCCGTTCGCGTGCGCGGCCAGATCCAGGCGCTCGAGGACCTGCCGGTCCTGACTCCGCAGGAGACCCGCGAGACCGTCTATTCGATCCTCAACGACGACCAGCGGAAGAAGTTCGAGAACAACATGCAGCTCGACTTCGCCTACGCGATCCCCGGGGTCGCCCGCTTCCGCGTCAACACGTTCTTCCAGCGCGGCGCCGTCAGCGCCGCCTTCCGCCACATCCCGCAGGCGATCAAGACGCTTCCCGAGCTCGGGTTGCCGGCGGTGCTCGAGGAGTTCACGAAGAAGCCGCGCGGGTTCGTCCTCGTCACCGGCCCGACTGGCTCCGGCAAGACGACGTCGCTCGCGGCGCTGCTCGACTCGATCAACCGGACACGCGACGAGCACATCCTCACGATCGAGGATCCGATCGAGTTCCTCCACCCGCATCACCGCTGCATCGTCAACCAGCGCGAGATCGGCTCCGACGCCATCGACTTCGCCCAGGCGCTGAAGGCCGCGCTCCGCCAGGACCCCGACGTCATCCTCGTCGGCGAGATGCGCGACATCGAGACGATCTCGACGGCCCTGACCGCTGCCGAGACCGGCCACCTCGTCTTCGCGACCCTCCACACCCAGTCGACTGCCCAGACGGTCGACCGGATCATCGACGTCTTCCCGGCCGAGCAGCAGCACCAGGTGCGCATGCAGCTCTCCATCGCCCTGCAGGGGATCGTCACCCAGCAGCTGCTGCCGACTGCCGACGGCTCGGGCCGGATCTGCGCCTGCGAGGTGTTGATCCCGTCCCCGGCGATCCGCAACCTGATCCGCGAGGGCAAGACGCATCAGATCTATTCCTCGATCCAGACCTCCGGCGCGACCGGGATGCAGACGATGGACGCCCACCTCGCCCAGCTCGTCCGCCAGGGCACGATCACCCGCAAGCTCGCCGAGGCGCGGGCGGCGGTGCCCGAGGAGCTCCGGCGCCTGCTCGGCGGGACCGGAGCGGTCGAGCAGGGCGCGCCCCGCTATGAGGGCGCCGCCGCGACCCTGGGGACCCCGGCCTGAGGTAGCGGGAGGAACCGATGAGCACATTCGCCTTCCGCGCGATCGACGTAGCCGGCACCCCCTCGCGCGGGGAGGTCGAGGCGGAGTCGAAGACCGCCGTCACCGAGCAGCTCCGCCAGAAGGGCCTGATCGTCCTCGACGTCTCCGAGAAGCGCGAGGCGATGCGGATCGACGGCTTCATGGACCGCTTCCAGCGGGTCAACATGCGCGACCTGTCGGTGTTCTCGCGCCAGTTCGCGACGCTCATCTCCTCCGGCATGCCGATGCTGCGGTCCCTCTACACGCTCGAGGACCAGACCGAGGACGAGAAGATCACCGCCGCGATCGTCGACCTCCGCAAGGACGTCGAGGCCGGCAGCTCGGTCGCCGACTCGATGGAGCGCAACCCGATGATCTTCGACCCGCTCTACCGCTCGATGGTCCGGGCCGGCGAGGGCTCGGGACGCCTCGAGCAGGCACTCGACATGGTCGCGGTCCAGCTCGAGAAGCTCGACGCGCTCCGCCGCCAGGTCCGCTCGGCGATGACCTACCCGTTGCTGGTCTTCGGCTTCGCGGTCCTCGTCATGGCGATCGTCGTCGCCTTCATCGTCCCCGTCTTCACCGGCATCTTCGAGGACCTCGCGAAGGACTCGGGGGAGGACGCGTCGCTGCCGATGATGACCCAGATCACGGTCGCGATGTCCGACGCGCTGACCCAGTACTGGTTCATCCTCTTCCCGGCAATCGGCGGCATGTTCTTCGCCTTCTTCCAGTGGAAGAAGACCGAGCGCGGGCGTCGCCAGTGGGACGCCTTCAAGCTCCGCCTGCCGGCCAAGATCGGCGACGTCGTCCAGAAGGTCGCGATCGCCCGCTGGTCCCGCGTCTTCTCCGGCACCATCGCCGCCGGCGTCCCGATCCTCCAGGCGATCAAGATCGCCGGCGAGACCTCCGGCAACGCCGTCGTCGCCGACGCGATGGAGGACGTCTACAACTCCGTCCGCCAGGGCGGCACGATCGCCGCGCCCCTCGGCCGCTCCGACGTCTTCCCGACCATGGTCACCCACATGGTCTCGGTCGGCGAGGAGACCGGCCAGCTCGAGCAGATGCTCGCCAAGGTCGCCGACTTCTACGAGGCCGAGGTCGATGCCAAGGTCAAGGCCCTCACCTCGCTGATCGAGCCGATCATGATCATCTTCGTCGGCGTCGTCGTCGGCTTCATCGTGATCTCGATGTACCTGCCGATCTTCAGCCTCTACGACAAGATCCGCTGAAGTCGGGACTCGCGCGGCGCTGCCCTTTTGGGTTGGCAGCCCCCAGACCGAGCTTCCAGCGGCGATACTGGCTCGACGATGTCGCGGGAGAACGTGGAATGCGTTCGCAGCCTGGTGGATGCCTGGAACCGGCGGGACGTTGAAGCCATCCTTTCTCGGATCCATCCCGACGGCGAGTACGTCAATGCCCCGACGGCCGTGGAGCCCGGCACGAGGCGTGGGCACGAGGAGATCGTCGCCGTGATGCGAAGGCAGTGGGATTTCCTGTCCGGTGGGTTTCAGGAGGTCGACCGCATCGACGACCGAGGTGACGAGATCATCACCGTCGGGCGCGTAACGCGGACGATGCCGGGCAGTGACACCCGGATCAGCAACCCGCTTCTCATCTCGTGGAGGTTCCGCGAAGGACAACTCATTCGCCTGGAACAACTCGGCGCCGGCCCCAACTTCCCCGATGCCCTCGAGGCCGCCGGGTTGAAGGAGTAGGCGCCATGTCGGAGGAGAACGCCGAGATCGCCCGCCGGTTCCTCGCGGCTCTCGGCCGGTTTGACTACGACGATGCGATCGACTGCCTTCACACCGATGTGGTCTGGGTCAACACGACGTCGTTTCCCGGCGCCCGAACGATCACCGGGCCGAGGGCCGTGATCGACTTCTGGAAGACCCTCCTCGAGTCGTTCGAGACCAGGCCCGAGGACGGGCTCGAAATCGAGAGCATCACGGCGACCGGGAACCGGGTGGTGGCGGCCGTGCGCTCTCGAGCGCACGGCGTCGGCAGCGGGATCCCCGTGGACGTGCATTGGGCGCTCGGCCTTTCGATGCGGGGGGACCTGATCGAGCGGGTCGAGATCAGCGGTGACCACTCGAGCGCCTTGGAGGCCGCCGGGCTTTCGTAGCGCCCGCGCGGGGTCGGCCGGCTCCGCCCTGTGCGAGTCGGGCTCCGGGCGTACCCTGAAGGCATGCCGTCCGCGAGGGAGACGGGGTGAGCGCGCTGCAATGCATCGAGTGTGGAGCCGACAATCCGGCTGCGACGCGATTCTGCGTCCGCTGCGGCGCTGATCAGACGATCACCTGCCCCGACTGTGGGGCGCCCGGAATACCGGGCGCGAGCTTCTGCGGTGAGTGCGGGGCGGCCCTCGCCGGGCGATCCGACGAGCCGGAGCCACCGCCGCAGATCCAGCGGGAGCTGCCCGAGGAGCGGCGGCTGGCAACCGTTCTGTTCGCCGATCTCTCCGGCTATACCGCGATCGCCGAGCAACTCGACGCCGAGGTCACCAAGTCCCTCGTGGAACGGGCGCTCAAGCGCCTGAGCCGCGAGGTGACCGATCGCGGAGGACACATCGACAAGCTCATCGGTGACAACGTCATGGCGATCTTCGGGGCGCCCATCGCCCATGAGGATGATCCGGAGCGGGCCGTTCGAGCGGGGCTTGCCATGCAGGGTGCGATGGGCGAGATAAATGCCGAGATCGGGACTCGTGCGGCGTCGGAGGGCATCGAGCTGGCGCTCCGCGTGGGCATCAACTCGGGAGAAGTGCTCGCCGGTGCCGTCGGGGAGCAGTACACGGTCATCGGCGACACGGTGAACGTGGCGGCCCGCCTTCAGGCGGCGGGTGCGGTCGGAGCGGTCACCGTCGGCGAGTCGACCCGTCGCTCGACCGTGGCGACGATCGAATACCGCGACCTCGAGCCGCTGAGGCTCAAGGGCAAGTCGCAGCCGATCCCCGCCTGGGAGGCGGTGGGATCAGTTGATCCGGAAGCCATCGATACCGCGAGGTGGAGCGCCGGTCCGTTCATCGGGCGGGATGAGGAGCTCGCTCTCCTCGGATCGCTGTTCGAGCGTTCGGCCCGGGAGTCCCGTCCCTATCTCGTCACCGTCTTCGGGCAGGCCGGGGTCGGGAAATCGAGATTGCTGGTGGAGTTGGCGGAGTCCCTCGAGGAGCGTGTGGATCAGCTGGAGACGCTGGTCGGCCACTCCCCGGCGTACGGCACCTCGACGACGTATGCGGCCCTGGGGGAGATCCTGCGCGAGCGTTTCGGAGTCTCCCGCGCCGAGCCGTCGGCGGTCGGGGTGCGCAAGCTCGCCGCCGGCATCGAGGAGCTCGCGGAGGGGATGGGTGAGCCGGTGGACGCAACCCGTGCCGCGACGCTGATCGCCCGCGTCGTCGGATC
>JADFCZ010000125.1 GCA_018263295.1 Conexibacter sp. | reverse complement strand
CTCGTGCTGCAGCTGCTCAGCGCGAGAAACCCGATAGTCGTGGCATTCGAGGATGTCCACTGGGCGGACGAGGGCCTGCTCGATCTGATCGAACACCTGGCGGGATGGGGTCACGGGCCGGTGCTGATCGTCTGTCTGGCGCGGGACGAGCTTCTCGAGCGACGGCCGACCTGGGGTGGGGGCAGGCGGAATGCGACGACGCTCTCGCTCGACCCACTGGCGACTGACGAGGCCGAGAGCCTCGTCCAGTCGCTGCTGGCCGGTCAGCCCGGTGGCGGCGAGCTGGCCGCCGAAGTCGCCAATCGTTCCGGTGGCAACCCACTGTTTGCCGAGGAGATGGTCAACCGGCTCCGGGAGGAGCGGAGCAGCGACGTCGAGGGGCTGCCCGACAGCGTTCATGCGGTGCTCGCGGCGCGTCTCGATGCGCTCGGATCCGGTGAACGCCTGTTGCTGCAGGCAGCGTCGGTCATCGGGCAGAGCTTCTGGGACAAGGTCGTCGGGGAGCTGGTCGGCGGGGAGGTGGCGGACTCGTTGGACGCGCTCGTGGACAAGGACATGATCGTCCCGACCCCGGCGAGCCGGGTCGTCGGCGAGCGCGAGTTCGCGTTCAAGCATGCGCTCGTCCGGGACGTGGCCTACGGCACCCTGCCGCGGGCCGTCCGCGCCCGCCGGCACTTCGAGCTCGCGGGCATCATCGAGGGCCGCCTCGGCGGGAACCGAAGCGGCGTTGCCGCCCTGCTCGCAGAGCACCGACTGAAGGCCGCGGAGCTCGCCGAGCAGGCGGACTTCCCGGCCGACGAGTTGCGAATCATGTGGCGGGCCTCCGCACGAGCGTCCGAGGCGGCCGGCGATGTCGCGGCATCCCTCTATTCGAACGCCGAGGCCCTCGCGCACTACGAGAACGCGCTGCGCCCCACCGGCGGCCTGGAGCCCGACGAACGGGCACGGGTCGAGGAGAGCCGCGGCGATACGGCGTTCCGCGCCGGCCACGTCGACGCTGCCATCGAGGGCTGGACGCTGGCGCTCGAGTTCCAGGAGAGCGCCGGTTCCCCCGCCCGGGCCGGGGGCCTGCACCGGAAGATCGGCGCCGGACTCTGGCACAAGGCAGACCGGGAATCGTCGATCGCGCACCTGCAGCGAGGGATCGACCTGCTCAAGGACGGCGAGCCGTGCCGGGAGCTGGTCGAGCTCTACGAAGAGGCTGCCTCGCTCTACGTCGAGACCGGCGACAACATGCTCGCGATCTACGCAGCCGAAAAGGCTCAGCGCCTCGCCGAGGCCCTCGGCCAATCCTCAACCGCGAGTCGCGCGCACCTGACGTTCGGACGCGTGTTCGGGCGAATCGGCGACCTCGAGCAGGCGCACCGCAACTTCGAGCGAGCGGTGGAGCTGGCGAGGCAGGCCAGTCCGGGCGAGACCGTTCGAGCCCTGCTGGCCCTCGGGCGGCACCTCGAGGTCGCCGAGGCGGACTACCCGGCCGCCTCCGCGGCCTGCGATGAAGCGCTCGAGCTCGCCGGTCAGCTCGGCGACGTGCCGGCGCAGATCGAGCTGCACGGCGTCCTGGGGCAGCTCGCGATTCACTCCGCGTCCTGGTCGGATGTCGATCGGCATGCCGCCGCGGCCGCCCAGCTCGCCGAGCGCGAGGGTCTGTCGGGCCAGATCTGTCTCTCGCTGCTGCTGCAGGGAGTGTCGTCGTGGCGTCTCGGCGACTGGGAAAGCGCCGAGTCCCGGCTCGATCGTGCGCGCGACATCGCCGCCGCCGGAGGCCGCTCGGAGGCGGCGTTCTCGGCCCTCCTCTGGACCGCCGCCTGCAAGTTCGGCCACGATGACTTCGAATCGTCATGCACCGCCCTCGCCGAAGCGGCGGCTGCCTGCGACCGGGCGGGACTGACCGCCCAGGCCGCCGAGGCGACGGGAGCGCGCGCCGCCGTGCTCGCGCTCTGGGGCAGGCGGGAGGAGGCCGCGTCGGCCTCCGAGATCGTCGCGGAGCTGCAGCAGCGGGCGGCCAACCCGGTGTCCACCGCGGCGGCCGTGGAGGC
>JADFCZ010000124.1 GCA_018263295.1 Conexibacter sp. | reverse complement strand
CTCTGGCGGTCGCCTGGGAGCCGATCGGCGACGACATGCTCGCCCGCGTCCGGCTGCGGGAGTGGTGAGATGTTCACGGGCCTGATCGCGGAGGTCGGATCGGTCGAGGCGATCGACCGCAACGAGGCCGGCGCCCGGCTGCGGATCGCCGCCGACGTCGGCGGCGAGCTGGCGCCCGGCGACTCGGTCGCCGTCTCCGGCGCCTGTCTGACGGCCGTCGACCCGGGTCCGGGCGGCTTCGCCGCCGACGTCATGAACCAGACCCTGGAGCTGACCGCGCTCGGAGCCCTCTCGCCGGGCTCGCCGGTCAACCTCGAGCCGGCGGTGCGCGCCTCCGACCGCCTCGGCGGGCACATCGTCCAGGGCCACGTCGACGGGACCGGCAGGGTCGCCGCGGTCACCGAGGACGGCTTCGCGCGCCGGGTCAGGGTCGAGCTTCCAGAGGGGCTGGAGCGCTACGTCGTCGAGCGCGGATCGATCGCGCTCAACGGTGTCAGCCTCACGGTCGCGGGAATCGAGGGGCGTATCGTCGAGGTCTCGTTGATCCCGGAGACGCTCCAGAGGACGACCTTCGGCACGATCGGGGCCGGGAACCCGGTCAACGTCGAGGTCGACGTCATCGCAAGACACGCGGAACGCCTGCTGAAAGGCTTCGAGGTGAGCAATGAAGAGTGAAGAGACGACAACGAAGACCGCCGGCGCCAAGGCGCCGTTCACGACCGTCGACGTGGCGATCGAGGAGATCCGCCGCGGCCGCATGGTCGTCGTCTGCGACGACGAGGACCGCGAGAACGAGGGCGACCTCGTCATGGCGGCGCAGTTCGCCACCCCCGAGGCCATCAACTTCATGGCGACCCACGGCCGCGGCCTGATCTGCCTCGCGCTCACCTCCCAGCGCTGCGACGAGCTCGACCTCAACCTGATGACGGCGAAGAACGAGGCGCCGCTGCAGACCGCGTTCACGGTCTCGATCGAGGCGGCCGAAGGCGTCACGACCGGGATCTCGGCTCACGACCGGGCGCGGACGATCCAGGTCGCGATCGACCCCGGCTCCGGCCCCGGCGACCTCCACATCCCCGGGCACATCTTCCCGCTCAAGGCCAAGCAGGGCGGGGTCCTCGAGCGCACCGGCCACACCGAGGCGAGCGTCGATCTCGCCCGCCTCGCCGGCCTCAATCCGGCGGGCGTGATCTGCGAGATCATGAACGACGACGGGACGATGGCCAGGGTCCCGGACCTCGCTTCCTACTGCGAGCTCCACGGCCTGAAGATGATCACGATCGCCGACCTGATCGCCTACCGGCGGCAGCAGGAGAAGCTCGTCGAGCGGATCGTCGCGACCTCGCTGCCGACCGAGTTCGGCGACTTCACCGCCGTGGGCTACCGCTCGCTCGTCGACGACAAGCACCACGTCGCGATGGTCAAGGGCGACGTCGCCGGGCAGGAGGACGTGCTGGTCCGCGTCCACAGCGAGTGCCTGACCGGAGACGTCTTCCACTCGCTGCGGTGCGACTGCGGCGACCAGCTCGCCGCGGCGCTGGCGATGATCGAGAACGAGGGCAGCGGAGTCCTCCTCTACCTCTCGCAGGAGGGCCGCGGGATCGGCCTGCTCAACAAGCTCAAGGCCTACAAGCTCCAGGAGGAGGGCCTCGACACCGTCGACGCCAACCTCAAGCTCGGGCTGCCCGCCGACCTTCGCGACTACGGGATCGGCGCGCAGATCCTCCAGGACCTCGGCCTCGGGAGCATCCGGATCCTCACCAACAACCCGAAGAAGATCATCGGGCTCGAGGGCTACGGGCTGTCGGTGACCGAGCAGGTGCCGATCGTCGCCGTCGCCAATCCTCACAACGAGGAGTACCTGGCGACCAAGCGCGACCGGATGGGCCACACGCTCCACCACCAGGGACTCGCGTTCGACGACGAGATGATCCACGACGAGCAGGAGCGCGACGGGCGCGCGGGCCGCGAGATCAGGGAGGAAGGCGACGATGGGTGACGGCGAGATCAGGCAGCTCGAGCCGGAGGAGCGCGAGCGGGTCGCCGCCGCCGAGTGGGCGATCTGCGTCGCCACCTTCTACGGCGACCTCGCCGAGCGGCTGACCAACGGCGCCTTCGAGGGCTTCCTCGAGATGGGCGCGGGAGCCGGCTCGGTCCAGACCTTCGAGGTCCCCGGGGCGTTCGAGCTCCCGCTCGCGGCGAAGCTCTGCGCCGACTCCGGCCGCTTCGCCGGCGTCGCCTGCCTCGGGGTCGTGATCCGCGGCGAGACCGACCACTACGACTTCGTCTGCGCCGAGTCGGCCAGCGGCCTCCGCCAGGTGACGCTCCAGACCGGAATCCCCTGCTCGTTCGGCGTCATCACCTGCGACACCCGCGAGCAGGCGGAGGCCCGCGCGGGCGGCGGCAAGCGCGACCAGGGCCGCAACGCAGCCATCGCCGCGGTGCAGATGCACCTGATGGCCGGCGACGAACGCATCCGCTAGGAGGGCGCAGTCGAGCGGCCCGGAGGGCTGCGAGTCGCGCACTTGTCTCCGGCGGGAGGGCCACCGGGGCTCCGCCCCGGTGGCCCGGCGCAGTCGAGCGGCCCGGAGGGCTGCGAGTCGCGCACTTGTCTCCGGCGGGAGGGCCACCGGGGCTCCGCCCCGGTGGCCCGGCGCAGTCGAGCGGCCCGGAGGGCTGCGAGTCGCGCACTTGTCTCCGGCGGGAGGGCCACCGGGGCTCCGCCCCGGTGGCCCGGCGCAGTCGAGCGGCCCGGAGGGCTGCGAGTCGCGCACTTATCTCTCCGCTACCATTCCGCGCCCGATGGCCAAGGTATGTCACAGCTGCGGCAAGAAGCCCGCGGTCGGAAACTCGCGCAGCCACTCGATGGTCGCGACCCGCCGCCGCTTCAACCCGAACCTGCAGAAGGTCCGCATCGACGAGGGCTCCGGCCCGAAGCGCGTCTACGTCTGCACCCGCTGCCTCAAGGCCAACAAGGTCGTCAAGGCCGCCTGAGCCGGCCCCTGACGCTTCGCATCTCCGCGTCGGCCTCGGCTCACGGCCGGAGGCCTATCGCTTCGACCTCCTCGATCTGCTCGGTCAGGAACCGGCTCAGACGACCTTGACGCTTCGCGGCCCGGCTGACCGCCGCCCCGCCGAACGCCCCACGCTCCGATACAACTAGCCCGCTCATGCCGGATCCCTCAGTTGCCCGCTTCCGGCGGATCGTCCAGACCGCCTACTCCTACCTCGACGCGCGCCGCGACGAGGTCAACGACCTCAACGTCTACCCGGTCGCCGACGGCGACACCGGCGACAACATGGCGCTGACGATGCGGGCGGTCCTCGCCGAGCTCGACCGGATCGAGGTCGAGGAGGGGGAGGAGGCCGACCGCGCCGAGCTCGTCCATGCGGTCGCCCGCGCGGCGCTGATGGGCGCCCGTGGCAACTCCGGCGTGATCCTGAGCCAGATCGTGCGCGGGGCCGCCGAGGAGCTCGCGACCCGCCCCGGCGACCTGATCGACCCGGTCCTCGTCGCCTCCGCCTTCTCGTCCGCCGCCGACGCCGCCTACGAGTCGGTCCGCAACCCGGCCGAGGGGACGATGCTCACGGTCGTCCGCGCGATGGCGAACTCGGCGACCATGCATCTCGCCCGGCTCGCCGACAACGACGTCAACCTCGACCCCGACCTCAGCCAGGAGCAGCAGGACCAGATCCTCGCCGCCGTGCTCGAGGTCATCACGCGGGCCGGCGAGCAGGCCGTCCAGCGCACGCCGGAGCAGCTCGACGTCCTCGCCGAGGCCGGCGTCGTCGACGCCGGCGCCCACGGCCTCGTGCTGATCATGGCCGGCATGGTCGCCGGCCTCCGCGGCGAGGAGACCCCGCAGGTCGACATCCCCGCCCAGGCTCCGGCGCGGTTCTCGGCCCCGCAGCACACCGACAGCCGCTACCGCTGGTGCGTCAACTTCATCGTCCAGGGCAACGATCTCGACGGACCCTCGTTCGAGCCGCTCCTGCGGGAGCTCGGCGATTCCATTCTCGTCGTCGGCGACGAGCGGACCCTGCGCGTCCACGTCCACACCGACGAGCCCCCGCGCGCCCGCGCCGTCTTCGACGGACACGGCACCGTCTCGCAGGTCGACGAGGCCGACATGCGCGAGCAGGTCGCCGAGCGCGAGCGCCGGCTCGAGGCCATGGGCACCTCCTGCGGCCTCGTCGCGGTCGTCTCCGGGGACGGCCTGCGCAGCCTCTACGAGGAGCTCGGCGCCACCGTCGTCAACGGCGGCCCGACGATGAACCCCTCGACCGACGAGCTCCTCGCCGGCATCCACTCGGTCGGCGCCGACGGCGTGCTCGTCCTGCCGAACTCGCCGAACGTCGTCCTCGCCGCCGAGCACGCCGCCGAGCTCTCCGACCGCGAGGCGCACGTCCTCGACTGCACCTCCCAGCAGGCCGGGCTCGTGGCGATGGTCGAGCTCGATCCCGCCGCGACCCTCGCCGAGAACGTCGACCGGCTCGCCGGAGCCCTCGCCGACACCAGGACCGGCGCCGTCGCACCGGCCGCCCGCGACGACGCCGAGGGGCGGTTCGTCCGCGGCGACGCCGTCGGCTTCGTCGATGGCGAGGTGATCGCCTGGGGCGGCGCCGGATCGACGCTCGTCTCCACGATCGAGGCCCTCAGCGACGGCGCCGAGATCGTCACGATCGTCGAGGGCGACGGCGCTCCGATCCCGATCGACGAGGTGACCGGGCTCGTGGCCGAGCCGATCGAGGCCGAGGCCCACCACGGCGGCCAGCCCCACTACTGGTGGCTGCTGGCGGCCCAGTGAGCGCGGCGGGCAGATGAGCGCGACGCTCTGGCAGATCCCGGTCTCGCACTTCAGCGAGAAGGCCCGGTGGGCGCTGGAGCGGAAGGGGATCGAGCACGAGCGCCGCTCGCCGCCGCCGCCCTCGCACATCCCGATCGCGCTCTGGCTGACCCGCGGCGGCTGCCACACCTTTCCCGTCCTCGTCCTCGACGGCCGCGCGATCGGCGATTCCGCCGCGATCATCGCCGCGCTCGAGGAGTACCGGCCCGATCCGCCGCTCTACCCGGACGATCCCGCCGACCGGCGGCGGGCGCTCGAGATCGAGGCCTTCTTCGATGCCGAGCTCGGCCCCTACGCCCGGGCGCTGATCTTCCACGACCTTCGCGACTCCCCCGGCGGCTACGCCGACTTCGCCGCGCCGATGCTGCCGCCGCCGGTCCGCGAGACCCGGGTCGGCCGGGCTGCGGGCGGAGCGCTCGCCCGGACCTACACGCAGGTCCGCTTCCGGGTCGCCGGCCAGGAGGCCGCCGAGGAGGCGCGGGCGAAGGTCCTGGCGGCGCTCGATCGGCTCGAGGCGGAGATCGCGGCCGGAGACGGCACCCACCTCGTCGGCGGCCGGTTCTCCGTCGCCGACCTCGCCGCCGCTGCGTTGTTCGGCCCGATCGTTCAGCCGCCCGAGGGACCGCACGTCGGTTCCGCGCCGCCGCCGGCCTTCGAGGAGTTCCGGGCGACGATCGCCGACCGGCCCGGGTACCGCTGGGTGGCCGAGACCTTCGCGCGCGAGCGCGGCGACGCCCGCCGACCCTGAGCCGGCTACCAGCCGCCCGAGCCCGCGCCGCCCTTGATCGGTCCGGTGATCTCCGCCGTCACCCAGCCGCCGTAGAAGCCGCCCGGCTGCGGCTCGACGAGCTCGTCGTCGAGCCGGCACTCGACCAGGGCCGGGTAGAAGGAGACGAGGCCGCGCAGCTCCGCGAACGCCTCGCTCGGCTTCGGATAGCTCCAGGCCGCGCGCGGGGCCGTCTCGCCCCCGGCGACCACGTCCCAGTAGGTGGCGGCGCCCTTCCATTCGCAGAAGCTGCCTCCGGCGGCGGGCCGGAGCGTTCCCTCCCGGACGGCGGCGAGAGGGATGTAGATCGTCGGCGCCCCGGCCGTCTCGAGCACGCGGATCGCGTCGGGCACGTCGAGGATCGTCTCGCCGCCGAGGGCGACGCGGACCCGGCGGCCGACGGCCTCGACGCGCGGCGGTCGCGGGTAGTCCCAGACGGATTCGCGGGGGCGGCCGTTGGCGGCGGTGCCGGTGGCGGGTTCGGGTTCGGGGCGGCGGCTGAATAGGGCGCTCATCGGTCCCCGAATCTACGCCCCCGCCGTTCCGTGCCTCTCCGCTCCTATCCTCGCCGGGGTGAGGTCGCGATGAGCGCAGCAGGATCGACCGCCGTTCCGGCCGCCGGCGCCGGTGCGCCGGAGCCGCCCCCGGCCTTCGGCGGCGGGCCCGCCGATCGCGAGGGTCTGCTCGCAGCGACCCACGGCGTCCGCCCGCCGCGCTCGCGCATCGCCCGGCCGCTGACCGACCTCCGGGGCGTCGGCGAGAAGATCGCCGCCGCCGCGGCCCGGATCGGCCTCGTCACGTACGGCGACCTGATCGAGCATTACCCCCACGACTGGGTCGACCGGTCGGTCGTCACCCCGATCGGCGAGCTGGTCGCGGGGCGGCCCGCGACGGTGCTGGCCGAGGTCCGGACGGCGCGCCTGCGGCCGACCCGGCGCCGCAACCTGCGGATCGTCGAAGCCACCGTCTTCGACGGTTCCGGCTCGATCGCGGTCGCCTGGTTCAACCAGGCGTGGCTCGCCGACCGGCTCAAGCCCGGGGTCAGGCTGCTGCTCAGTGGCCGCACCGACGGCCGCAGCTTTCGCCCCGACGCCTACGAGATCGTCGGCGCCGGGGGAGCGGGGGAGGGCGGCACCGATCCGATCCGCGACGGGCCCGGGCCGCCGGCGGGCCTTCACACGACCGGGATCGTCCCGGTCCATCCCAGCGGCGAGGGCCTTCGCGTGCAGCGGATCCGCGAGTGGGTCTGGACGGCGCTGGCGCTCGCTCCGGCCGTGATCGAGCCGCTGCCGGCTGCGCTGCGCGCGCGCCACGGCTTCCCCGGTGCCGCCGATGCTCGGGTCGCGATGCACTTCCCGCGCCGCCGGGAGGATCTCGGCCCGGCGAGGGCCCGCCTCGCCTACGAGGAGCTCTTCCTGCATCAGGCCGCGCTCCAGCTCCGCCGTGGCGAGCGTCGCAGCGGCCGTGCCGCGGCCGGGCTCGGCGAGCCGGGGGAGCAGGTCGCGGACTGGATCGATGGCCTGCCGTTCGCTCCGACCGCCGATCAGCGCCGGGCGTTCGCCGAGATCGACGCCGACCTTGCGGCGACGGAGCCGATGCAGCGGCTGCTGATGGGCGAGGTCGGGTCCGGGAAGACCGTGGTCGCGCTCTACGCGATGCTGCGCGCGCTCGAGTCCGGTCGCCAGGCGGCGCTGATGGCGCCGACCGAGACCCTCGCGGAGCAGCACTTCGCCACGCTCGAGGCTCTGCTCGCGGGGTCGCCGACGCCGATCGGCCTGCTGACCGGCTCGACGCCGACGGCCCGCCGCCGCGAGATCCTCGGCCGGCTCGAGAGCGGCGAGCTGCCGCTGATCGTCGGCACCCATGCGCTGATCGAGCCGACCGTCCGCTTCGCCCGGCTCGCGGTCGCGGTCGTCGACGAGCAGCACCGCTTCGGCGTCCGCCAGCGCCGGGCGCTCGACGAGAAGGGCGGGGACGCCCCGCACGTCCTCCACATGACCGCGACGCCGATCCCGCGGACGCTCTCGCTCACCGCCTTCGGAGACCTCGACGTGACCGTGCTGCGCGAGCTCCCGGCGGGCCGGCGGCCGATCAGGACCTGGCTCGTCGGCGAGGAGCGCCGCGACGGTGCGTACGGCTTCATCCGCGACCGGCTCCGCGAAGGGCGGCAGGCATACGTCGTCTGCCCGCTCGTCAGCGAGTCCGAGAAGGAGGAGGCGAAGGCGGCGACCAGTGAAGCCGAGCGCCTCGCGCGCGGCGAGTTCAGCGACTTCACGGTCGAGGTCCTGCATGGGCAGATGCCCTCCGCCGACAAGGCACGGGCGATGGCACGGTTCGCCGACGGGACCGCCGACGTCCTCGTCGCCACCAGCGTCATCGAGGTCGGGATCGACGTCGCGAACGCCTCGGTGATGCTGATCGAGGGCGCCGACCGCTTCGGGTTGAGCCAGCTCCACCAGCTCCGCGGGCGGATCGGCCGCGGCGAGCACGACTCGCAATGCATCCTCTTCGCCGACCCGGAGGGCGAGCGGGCGCGGGCGCGCCTCGAGGCGGTGGTCCGCGAGCGCGACGGCTTCGAGCTCGCCGAGGTCGACCTCAACCTGCGCGGGGAGGGGGAGGTGCTCGGGACGCGCCAGAGCGGGCTGCCCAGGTTCCGGGTCGCCACGCTTCCCGAGGACGCACCGATCCTCGCCACCGCCCGGACCGACCTGATCGCGATCCTCGAGCGCACCGGCTCGCTCGGGGCCCCCGAGCTCGGGCCGCTGATCGATGCCGTCCGCGAGCGCTTCGGCGACGAGCGCGCCGAGCCGATCGCTGCCTGATGCGGATCGTCGCCGGAGAACTCGGCGGCAGGCGGCTCGCGGCGCCGCGCGGGGATGGCGTGCGGCCGACGACCGACCGCGTCCGCGAGGCCCTCTTCTCGATCCTCGGAGATGTGAGCGGCCTCTCGGTGCTAGACCTCTTCGCCGGCACCGGCGCCCTCGGGCTCGAGGCCATCTCGCGCGGGGCGGCCGGGGCGACGCTGGTCGACGTCGACGTCGGGCCCGCCGAGGCGAACGTCGAGGCGCTCGGCGTGAGCGACCGCTGCGAGGTCGTCCGCGGCGACGCGATCCGGTTCCTCGGTCGCGATCCGGGAAGCTACGACCTCGTCTTCTGCGATCCGCCCTATAGACTCGCGCGCCGCTTTGCTTCCGAGCTCGAAGAACTCCTTCCTGACCGACTCCGGGCCGGTGGCCGCGTGATCGTCGAGTCCCGGGCCGGCGACGCGCTCGAGCTCGGACTGCCGCTGCTCGACTCCCGCGAGTACGGCTCGACGGCGATCCGGATCCACGGAGTGGAGCGGTGAGCGGCCGGACGGCGATCTGCCCGGGCAGCTACGACCCGGTCACCAACGGCCACCTCGACATCATCGGCCGCGCCGCCCGGATCTTCGACCGCGTGATCGTCGGCGTCGTCAACCAACCGCTGCGCAAGCAGGCGACGTTGTTCACGGCCGAGGAGCGCGCCGGGTTCATCGAGCGGGCGACGGCCGACATGCCCAACGTCGAGGCGCAGGTGTTCTCGACGCTGCTCGTCGACTTCGCCCGCGAGAACGACGCGACGACGATCGTCAAGGGCCTGCGCGCGATCAGCGACTTCGAGTACGAGTTCGAGATGAACCAGCTCAACCGCAAGCTCGCGCCCGAGATCGAGAGCGCTTTCGTGATGGCCTCGGCCGAGTACAGCTTCCTCTCCTCGACCGGCGTCAAGGAGCTCGCGACGTTCGGAGGCGACGTCGGCGACCTGGTTCCGGCCGAGGTCGCGGTGGCGCTCCGTGAGCGGATCGAACGCTGAGAATCGGTGCCCCGGATGGGCAGGAGCTTGCAGCGTCTTGCAGAATGTTCCCGCGACGCGAGGGTTTTTCCCTCTGACCCCTAAGCTTTAGCCGCACTGATGGACGTCCTCGTTCTCATAGACAAACTCGACGACCTGATCCACAACGCCAGGCCGGTCCCGCTGACCGACCAGGTCCGCGTCGATCGCGAGGAGATCTACGACCTGCTCGACCAGATGCGGGCCACGATCCCCGAGGAGATCAAGCAGGCGCGCTGGATCGTCAAGGAGCGTCAGGAGATGCTCGCCGAGGCCAAGCGTGAGGCCGAGCGCATCGTCAAGGAAGCGCGCGACCAGCAGGCCCGCCTGATCTCCGAGGAGGAGGTCTACAAGCAGGCCGAGCGCGGTGCCGAGGAGATCCTCGAGGACGCCCGCGACACCGAGCGCCAGATCCGCCTCGGCGCCGAGGACTACGCCGACGAGATCCTCTCGACCCTCGAGGTCAACCTCCAGAAGTTCCTCGCCGCCGTCCAGCGCGGCCGCGACCGCCTCGCCGGCCGCGACGAAGAAATCGAACCCGCCGAAGTCTGATCAGCGACGCTGCGGCGCTGCGCGCCCCGGCGTCATCGGCTCGCATCCGCGGCTCACTGGACGTGTTCGAGCGTCGATGCGACGCAGAACCTCATCCAGTGGCCTTCTTCGTGGGCCTTGATCGGGATTCGGGTTGCTGGGCAGCCTCGATCCCGATCAGTGGGCGTGGCCTCAGTACGTCGCGCGGACTACCACCAGGTCGCCCTTGCTCCAGACGACCTCGCCGCCGGACCACTCCGCCAGGTCCTCGGCCCGGTCCGGGAAGTCGCGCTCGGGCTCGAGCGGCGTCACCCGGTCCGCCGGATCGTCGACGGCGACGACGTCGGCGAGGACGAGGGCCCGCGACTGCTCGCTGACGCGCCGGAACAGGTCCCGCTTCTGATCGGACTTCAGGTGGTGGACGCTGAGGACGGCGATCACGAGGTCCCAGGGGCCGTCGGGAAGCGGGTCCTCCATCCGTGCGAGCCGCACCTCGATCCCGAGCTGCCGGGCCCGAAACACCATGTCCGGGCTGGAGTCGAGGCCGGTGATCCGGGCATCCGGATGGGCCTCGAGCAGCCGCCGGGAGGTCTCGCCGGTCCCGATCCCGAGGTCGAGCGCGGTCTCCGGCGGGGAGGGGACGGCGGCGACGGCTGCCTCCTGGAGGGCGTCGAAGTTCGGGACTTCGGCCCGCATCATCTCCAGGTAGGTGTCCGGATTCCAGTGGAACTGAGCGCTCACGCTACCCTCGGAGACTAGATGTCGGAACGGCTGATCGATCTCGATGCGCTCGCGCTGCGAAGCGGCGAGGCGACCTGGATGGAGGTCGTGCTCGAGCCCGAGGCGCCGCTGCTCGGCGGTGAGCAGCTCGCCCTCGAGGAGGTCCCGATCGCCGCGCGCGTCGACGTCTCCCGGACCACCTCCGGCTATGCGCTGCGGCTCCGCGCCCCGGTCGTCGTCACCGGGACCTGCGCCCGCTGCCTCGGCCCCGCGCGCCTCGTCCTCGAGATCGACGCCCGCGAGGTCGACCAGGGCGAGGTCGACGACCCCGACCTGCGCAGCCCCTACGTCGGCGAAGGCCTCCTCGACCCGCTCGCCTGGCTCCACGACGCGATCGCGCTCGCGCTGCCCGAGCGGCTCCTGTGCCGGCCCGACTGCGCCGGCCTCTGCGAGGTCTGCGGGATCTCGCTCAACGACGTCGAACCCGGCGCCCACATCCATGAGAGCGAGCCCGATCTGCGCTTCGCGAAGCTGCGCGAACTGCTCGACTGAGGCGGCTCCGGGGCCTGAAGTTGCCCCGGCGCGCCCGACCGCTACGATTCCCCGCCCTATGGCCGTCCCGAAGAAGCGTCAATCCAGCGCCCGCCGCGACAAGCGTCGCGCCCACGATGCCGTTTCGGCACCCCGCCTGAACGAGTGCCCGCAGTGCCACAGCCCCCGGCTGCCGCACCGCGTCTGCCCGACCTGCGGCACCTACGCCGGCCGCGAGGTCATCGTCCCCGACGATGTCTCGCCCGAGCTGAGCGGACGCCCCGAGGGGCAGTAAATGGGGGCTCCGGCGGCTGGTCCGCCGGGCGGCTCCAGCGACCGGGTCACGGTCGCCTTCGACGCGCTCGGTGCCGAGGCCGGAGTCGACGCGGTCTCCGAGGGTGTCGCCGCCGCTGCCGCCGACGGGATCGCCGTCCGCGTCTTCGGGCCTGAGTCGGTGTTCTCCGGGCTCGGCTCCGGCCTGGTCGAGGTGATCGACACGACCGCGGTCATCGGTAACGACGAGGAGCCGGTCCGCGCGGTCCGCTCGCGCCCGGAGGCCTCGATCGTCCGCGCCGCCGCCGACGTCGCCGCGGGCCGCTCCGACGCGCTCGCCAGCCCGGGATCGACCGGGGCGACGATGACCGCCGCGCTGTTCGCGCTGAAGCGGATCCGCTCCGTCCAGCGCCCCGCGCTCGCGGTCGAGATCCCGGCGCCGGGACGCGAACGGCCGTTGCTGATGCTCGACGTCGGGGCGAATGCCGACGCCCGGGCCTCCCACCTCGTCCAGTTCGCCTACCTCGGCTCTGCGTTCGCCGCCGCCGTGCTCGGCGTCGAGGAGCCGCGCGTCGGGCTGCTCAGCGTCGGCTCCGAGGCGAAGAAGGGCAGCGCCCTCGTCGTCGAGGCCCACGAGACCCTCGCCGGTGCGAGCGGCATCGACTTCGCCGGCAACGTCGAGGGACGTGACCTGCTCGACCCCGACCTCGAGGTGGTCGTGACCGACGGCTTCACCGGCAACGTCGTCCTGAAGACGATCGAGGGCACCGCGCGCGCCGTCGGCGACGCGGTCGGGCGCGCGGCGCGCTCGAACCCGCTCGCGGCCACCGGGGGGCTGCTGCTCCGCCCGGCTCTCGGCGGCCTCCGGCACGAGATGGATCCGGACGCAACGGGCGGGGCGATCCTGCTCGGCCTGCGCGGCGTCGCGGTCGTCGGGCACGGCTCGTCGGGCCCGCTCGGCATCGCCAATCAGATCCGGCTCGCCGCGCGCTCGGTCGGCGAGCGGGCGGTCGAGCGGACCGACGAGCTGATCGAGAGCTCCGGCGTCGGAAGAAGCGCGATCAGGGCTGCCAAGGAGTCCGAAGCGTGATACACAATTCGGCCGCATGACCGCTGGCAGCACCGGAGAGCAGGCGAAGGCTGATCGAGGCGCGATCTTCGCGATGGTCCGCGACCACCTGACCGCCGAGCTCGACGTTCCCGCCGATGAGATCACCGACGCGACGCGGTTCCGTGACGATCTCGACGCCGACTCGCTCGACCTCTACGAGCTCGTCATGGAGCTCGAGGACACCTACGGCATCGCGATGAGCGAGGAAGAGGCCGCGAAGATCGAAACCGTCGGCGCAGCGGTCGACTTCGTCTTCGAACGACTCCCCGGTGACTGACGCGGGAACGGTCGAGCCAGCCGAGGACGAGGTTCCCGGCGAGGGCGCGGTGGCGCCGCTGTTGGGCCTGATCGACGAGCTCGATCCCGAGATGCGCCTGCAGGCGCTCACGCACAGCTCCTGGACCGAACGCCGGGTCCGCTCCTGGGGCCGGCTCGCCTTCCTCGGCGACAGTGTCCTCGGGCTCGCGGTCGCCGAGCACCTGTTCACGCGCTTTCCGCGCTCCGACATCGGCCGGCTGACGAAGATCCACGGTCAGGCGGTCAGCGGCCGGGCCTGTGCGGAGGTCGCGATCGAGCTCGGCGTCCCGGCGATGCTCGAAGAGGCCTACCCGGAGGATTTCGACGGCGGGCTGGCGCCGGCCGAGCTGATCGGCAGCGAGCGGGCGATGGCGTCCGTCGTCGAGTCGTTGATCGGCGCCTGCTACCTCCAGTTCGGGCTCCAGCGAACGGCCGAGGCGCTGCTGGCCGCGTTCACCCCGCAGATCGACCTCGCCGCGGGAACGCTGCTCGACTTCAAGTCCGCGCTGCAGGAGCAGTTGGCCCGCCGCGGGCGTCGCGTTCGCTACGAGGTGACCGAGGAGTCCGGCCCGCCGCACGCGAAGACCTTCCGGGTCGAGGCGCGCGACGGCGACACCGTCCTCGGCTCCGGCACCGGCACGAGCAAGAAGGCAGCCGAGCAGGCCGCCGCGGCCGAGGCACTGGAGGAAAACGGCCCGTGAGCGGGCACTTCGCGGGCGCCTCCGATTTCGTCCGGTGCGGTGGACAGGCTTAAGCGGACGGGCCGGAGAGCATGCACCTGAAGTCGATAACCCTGAAGGGCTTCAAGTCCTTCCCCGAGCGCACGCAGCTGGAGTTCTCTCCGGGAGTGAGCGTGATCGTCGGGCCGAACGGCTGTGGCAAGTCGAACATCACCGACGCCGTGCTCTGGGCCCTCGGCGAGCAGAGCCCGCTCGCCGTCCGGGGGCAGTCGATGCAGGACGTGATCTTCGCCGGCGGACGCGACCGCTCGGCCCGCACGGCCGCCGAGGTCGAGGTCGTGATCGACAACTCCGACGGCGCCGCCGGCTCCGAGTTCTCCGAGATCTCGG
This sequence comes from Conexibacter sp., assembly GCA_018263295.1. Classification (GTDB taxonomy): domain Bacteria; phylum Actinomycetota; class Thermoleophilia; order Solirubrobacterales; family 70-9; genus RHKX01. Next base: position 688 of record JADFCZ010000124.1, on the reverse strand, counting down.
TCTCGCGCCGCCTCGACCGCAACGGCGACGGCGGCTACCGCCTCAACGGCGCCCGCTGCCGCCTCGCCGACATCACCGAGGCCCTCTCCGACGCCAGCCTCGGCCGCGAGATGCACTCGGTCATCGGCCAGGGGAAGGTCGAGGCGATCGTGCTCAGCAAGCCCCGGGAGCGGCGGCTGCTGATCGAGGAGGCGGCCGGCCTCGGCAAGCACCGCAAGCGCCGCCGCCGGGCGCAGCTCAAGCTCGAGCGGACCCGCTCCAATCTCGATCGCGCGCTCGACGTCGAGCGCGAGGCGCGCTCCCGCCTGCGGCCCCTGCGCCAGCAGGCGAACGCCGCCGAGACCCACGCCCGGCTCGAGCGGCAGTCGCTCGAGCTCCAGCTCCGCCTCCTCGGCGACCGGCTCTCGGCCGGCGGCGGCGACCTCGCCGCAGCGGAGGCGGCGGCGAAGCAGGCTCGCGGCGAGCGCGAGGCGATCGAAGCCAAGCTCGCCGAGGCCAACGAGCGCCGGAGCGCCGTCGAGGAGCGCCTCGCCGAGCGCGACCGCGAACGCACCGCCGTCTGGGCCGAGCTGACCGCGCTCCGCGCCGCTCACGAGCGGCTCGGCGCCCGGACCGAGGCCCTGGCCGGCCGCGAGGCCGAGCTCCGCGCCGCCGTCGAGCGCCGCCGTGCGGCCCTCGGCGCCCTGGC
>JADFCZ010000123.1 GCA_018263295.1 Conexibacter sp. | reverse complement strand
TCGAGAACGTCTCCGGCCCGCTCGACGCCGTCGTCTTCCTGCAGACGATCGAGCACATCGAGGACGTGCCGGCGCTGTTGGGAGCGATCGCGAGCGCCGCCCCGTTGGCATTCATCTCGACTCCGAACCGGTTGACGCTGGCGCCGGAGGGCGCCGAGAAGTCGGACAACCCGTGGCACCTTCGCGAGTACACGATCGCCGAGTACCGCGAGGTCCTCGAGCCCGCCTTCGGCTCGGTCGAGGTCTTCGGGCTCTTCCACGCCGGCAAGCTTGCGGTACACGAGCGGGCGATCGCCCTCGGCTGGGACCGCGTCCACTCGCTGCTGCGGATCACGAAGCCGTTCTACGACCGCTTCACGCCGGCGATCAGCGCCTCCGATTTCGCGCTCCGCAGCGAGCGCGAGGCCGATCTCGACGAGGCGCTGGACTTCCTAGCCGTCTGCCGGGAATGACGGCGCCGCCGACAGCGGACGGCAGACAGCAGGGAGAGGCCGGCAGCGATCCGGGCGGGGGAGTGGGCGACATCGCGATCGTCCTCCACTCGCACATGCCCTACGTGGAGGGCTTCGGCACCTACCCGTTCGGGGAGGAGTGGCTGTTCGACGCGTTCGCCCGCTCGCACCTCCCAGTGCTGGACGTCGCCTGCGACCTGACGATGACGATCACCCCGGTGCTCGCCGACCAGCTCGAGAATCCGGCGGCGGCGGCGAGGATGCGCGAGTTCGTCCGCGAGTTCCGGGTCGGCTCCGCCGAGCTCGACGCGGAGGACGTCGATCCGGAGCTGGCACCAGCCTGTCGCGCCGAGGCCGCGCGCTACGGGCGCGCCCTCGCCGAGCTGGAGCGGCTCGGCGGCGACCCGCTCGAGGCGTTCCGCGAGGCCGGCGCGTCGGGACGGGTCGAGCTGATGACCTCGAGCGCCACCCACGCGCTGTTGCCGCTGATCGCGACGCGCGAGGGCCGGATGCTGCAGCTCGATACGGCGATCCGCTCGCACCGCCGCCGCTTCGGCGCGGCGACGGGGATCTGGCTGCCGGAGTGCGCCTACGAGCCCGGGCTCGAGTACCTGCTCGCAGAGCTCGGGTTCGAGTACTTCTGCACCGATCAGTCGGCGCACGAGCCCGCTGCGGCCGCCCTCCGCCCGATCGCGACCGATGCGGGCACCGTGGCCTTTCCGATCGACTGGGAGGCCGTGCAGTGGCTCTGGTCGTGGTCGGGGTATCCCTCCGATCCCGCCTTCGCGGACTTCCACGTCAAGTCGCTCCGGGGCTGCCGGCCATGGGCGATCTCCGGCGACGCCTACGACCCGGCGGCGGCGGCCGAGCGCGCCCGCGAGCAGGCCCGCGGCTTCGCCCGCGACGTCGCCGGCCGGCTCGAGGCCCACCGTGCCGCGAGCGGCCGCCGCGGGTTGCTGGTCTTCGCGATCGACACCGAGCTCCTCGGCCACTGGTGGTGGGAGGGGCCGATCTGGCTCGAGGAGGCGCTCTCCGCCCTGCCGGCGGCCGGCGTGAGGATGCTGCGGCTCGGGGATGCGCTCGCCGCCCACGACCCGGAGGCCCGGCCGTTGGCCGCCGGCACCTGGGGGGAGGGCAAGGATCGCCGCACGTGGGACTCACCGGCGGTGGCCGACCTCGCGTGGGGGATGCGCCGCGCCGAGCTCGTCGTGCTTCGCGAGGCCGGCGCCGGGCGGCTCCGGGGGTCCGCACTCGAGCGGGCCGCGCGTGAGCTCCTCGCGCTGCAGTCGAGCGACTGGGCGTTCCTCGACTACGGAAGGAAGACGGGCGATTACCCCTTCGAGCGTGCGCTGGGCCACTCCCGGTCGCTGTTCGAGGCCATAGAATGCGGCGCGTCGACCGAACCGGCGCTTCGCAGCCTCGCACCAGACCTGACGCCGGCCCCGCTGCTCGAACCTTGAGCCACAGCCACAACCGCACGTGAGCCGAGTCCTCGTCCTCTCCTGGGAGTACCCCCCGCTGATCGAAGGCGGGCTCGCGCGCCACGTCCGCAAGCTGTCGGAGGGCCTGGTCGAGCTCGGGGTCGAGGTCCACGTCCTCACCCGCGGCAGCGAGGAGTCGCCGCGCAGCGAGCTCGTCGCCGGGGTCAACGTCCACCGGGTGCTCGAGCCGTCGCGCCCCCGCGACCTGGGCGAGTTCGTGACCTGGATCGAGCGGATGAACGCGGACATGCTCGCCGCCGGGGTCGAGCTCGGCGATCGTTACGACTTCGACCTCGTTCACGGCCACGACTGGCTGGTGGCGGCGGCGTGCGACCACCTCGCCCGCCGCTTCGGGGCGCCGCTGGTGACGACGATCCACGCGACCGAGCATGGGCGCCACCAGGGTTGGGTCGACAAGCACCCGCAGTCCTACATCCACGGGGTCGAGCGCTGGATCAGCAACCGCTCCGACCGCGTCATCGCCTGCTCCAGCTACATGCGCGAGCAGATCTCCGACATCTTCGAGGTGCCCGAGGGCCGGATCGCCGTCATCCCCAACGGCATCGACCCCGGCGACCTGCCGCTGGGCGAGGAGCGGGAGCTTGCGCGCCTGCGGTCGGAGTTCGCAGCTCCGGACGAGAAGCTGGTGCTGCTGATCGGCCGGCTCGTCTACGAGAAGGGCTTCCAGATCGCGCTCGAGGCGATGCCGGAGCTGATCGAACGGGTCCCCGGCACCCGCTTCCTCGTCGCCGGCTCGGGCACCCACGAGGACGAGCTGAAGAAGCAGGCGACCGAGCTCGGGCTGATGGACCACGGCACCTTTCTCGGCTGGATCGGCGACGACGTCCTCCACCTCCTCTACCGGATCGCCGACGTCTGCGTCGTCCCTTCGATCTACGAGCCGTTCGGCCTCGTCGCGCTCGAGGCGATGGCCTCCGGCTGCCCCTGCATCGTCGCCGACACCGGCGGCCTGCGCGAGGTCGTCCCCCACGGCGGTGTCGGCCTCCGGTTCCGGACGCGCGACCCCGAGGCGCTTGGAGGGATGGTCGAACGGGTGCTCACCGACGCCGAGCTGCGCGAGAGCCTGATCGCCGAGGCGAGCGAGCACGTCCTCCGCTTCGACTGGTCCGACGTCGCCCGCCGCACGCTCACGGTCTACGAGGAGCTGGCGCTTCCCGCTCCCGTCGCCGAGGCGACCGCGGACTAGATCCGGACCGCGAGCACCGCGAGCCCGAACCAGACGGGCAGCGCGATCCAGGTCCAGGTCTCGACCCGGGGCACCCACGCCGGCACCCGGTCGAGCGCGATCGAGGCCATCCGCAGGCCGAACGTGACGCCGACGGTGAGGGCGCCGGCGATCGCGATGAAGGCGAAGACGTCGTTGGTGCCGCCCTCGGTGCCGAGGAGGTCGGTCGAGTCGGACCCGCAGAGGAGAGCGAGCACGAACCAGAGCAGGGCCGCGAGCAGGTCGAGCAGCGCCCGCCCGAGCTTCGGGCCGGTGCCGGGAGGGAGGAGGGGCTGGCTCGGCTCGGTCACGGGCGGTGGAGCCTAGCCGCGGTTCGGTTAGCCTGGGGGCCATGGATGAGCGGCTCGTCAACGGCGTCGACTTCGCGACCGTGTGCGCAAGCGACCACGAGGCGTCCAGCCGCTTCTACGAGGAAGTGCTCGGGCTCGAGCGCTCGAAGTCGTGGGGGAGCATGCCGGCCACCGAGTTCGAGACCGGCAGCCTGACGATCGCCGTCGTCGACTGGACCGCCTTCGGGCGCGAGAACAGCCCGAACCCGAACGCGATCGTCCTCCACGTCGACGACGTGCGTGCCGCCAAGGAGATCCTCGAGGGCCGCGGGGTCGAGTTCCAGACCGACGTGATCGATAGCGGCTTCTGCCTGCAGGCCTACTTCGCCGATCCGAGCGGCAACGCACTCGGGATCCACAGCTTCTACGGGGAGCGTCCCGGCGGCTGACGCCGGTTCAGCCCGGGTACACCGGGTATTGCCTCCTGAAGCGGTTTCAGAACCGACCCACAGGAGGAGAAAATGAGCACCGGACTGATCATCGCGATCGCCGTAGTGGCGCTGATCGTGATCGTCCTGATCTACATCGCGTCGAGCCGAAGCCAGGCCCGCAAGCGCGAAGAGCGGCGAGAGATCGCCGGACACCATCGCGACGAGGCGCAGTTGCGCCACGCCAAGGCCGACAAGCACCAGGCCGAGGCGGACGAGAAGGCGGCCCGCGCGCGCCGCGAGGCCGCCGAGGCCGAGGAGCGGGCTCACGCCGCGCGTCAGGAACGCGAGGCGGCCGAGGCGCACCACGAGCACGCCGCCGAGGTCGATCCCGACGGCGACGGCGAGCGATCGGCCCGCCACGACCCGCGCACGGCCGAGACGGAGGAGCGGCGCGTCTGAGCGGGCGAGCCCGGCCCGGTCAGCGCGGGCCCGAGGGACCGTAACCCTCGGGCTCGACCGGGTCGGGCCAGCTCAGATGCTCGGGGGCGGGGCGCATCCGCACGACCCGGGCGGGGGTTCCGGCGGCGACGGCATTGGCCGGGATGTCGCGGGTGACGACGGCGCTGGCGCCGATGATCGCGTTGTCGCCGACGGTGACGCCGCGAAGGATCTGGGCGCCGTAGCCGATCCAGACGTTCGAGCCGACGACGACGTCCCGCTTGTAGATCCCCTGCCGGCGGATCGGCATCTCCGGGTCGGTCACGGTGTGATCGAAGTCGATGAACATGACCCGGTCGGCGATCACGCACTGCTGGCCGATCTCGACCCGCTGGTAGGCCGAGATGGTGCACTCCTGGCCGAGCACCGTCTTCGGCCCGATCTCGACGTTGCCCTCGTGGCAGCGGATCTTGGTGCCGTGGCCGAGCCAGACGAAGCGGCCGAAACGGATCCGGGCGCCGCGGCCGATCTGGATCTGCAGGCGGGGGCCGAGGAACAGCATCCCGTCGGTCTCCCAGCGGCGGCCGGCGACCGTGAACAGCCGGCGACGGAGGTACCGGAGCGCCAGGGCCGCGTACTTCGGGCTCAGCATCCCGTGCGCGGCCGCGAACCTGAGCACCGCGAGCCCGTACCGCCGCGGCGCGAGCGGCGGCACCGCGCCGTCCGGAGTCGGCGCAGCTCGGCCCTCGCGCGGCTCTGTCACGGCTTCGGCGCCCACCGGACCGGATCATAGGCTCGGTCGTGCCATGATCAGCCGCTCGTGAGCGCAGGCACGACATCCAGCGACCTCGTCGAGCGCCTCCTCGCCGGTGAGAAGCGGGCGCTGGCCCGGGCGATCTCGCTGGTCGAGAACGGCGACCCCGCCGGCACCGAGCTCGTCTCCGAGCTCTACCCGCGCACCGGCAAGGCGCGGATCGTCGGGTTCACCGGACCACCCGGCGTCGGCAAGAGCACGATGATCGGAGCGCTCGTCAAGGAGCTGCGGACCCGCGACCGGCGCGTCGCCGTGCTCTCGATCGACCCTTCGAGCCCCTTCACCCGCGGCGCCCTGCTCGGCGACCGGATCCGACTCTCGGAGCACTTCCTCGACGAAGGCGTCTTCATCCGCTCGATGGCCAGCCGCGGAGCCCTCGGCGGCCTCGCCGAGGCGACGCTCCAGGCGGCGCTCGTGATGGATGCCGCCGGTTTCGACGATGTCCTGCTCGAGACCGTCGGCGTCGGGCAGGCGGAGATCGACGTCGTCGACCACGCCGACACCGTCGTCCTGGCGCTGATGCCGGGCTCCGGTGACTCGATCCAGGCCCTGAAGGCCGGCGTGATGGAGATCCCGGACGTGATCGTCGTCAACAAGGCCGAGCACCCGCTCACCGACACGATGGTCCGCGAGGTCCGGACGGCGCTCTCACTCGGTCCCAGCGGCGACTGGAAGGTCCCGATCATCAAGACCGTCGCCTCCGATGGTCGCGGCATCCCCGAGCTCCTCGACGCGATCGAGGAGCACCGCGCCCACGTCGAGGAGACCGGCACCCTGGAGGAGCGCCGCGCTCGCAATCTCCGCAGCGAGGTCCTCGGTCTCGCCGCCGCCCGCATGCGACGCGAGCTCGAGCTCAGGATCGCCGAGGACGAGTCCGTCGCGCGACTGCTGGAGAGCGTCGTCCGCAGGGAGACCGATCCCGCGTCCGCCGCCGCGGAGCTGCTCGAGCGCAGCCGCGGGGCCGAGGGCGATGGCTGAGCCCGGCGGAACGGCCGAGCTCCCGGCCTCGCCGCCCGGATTCGGACTCGCGGACGCGCGCGAGTGCGTCGGCGCGCGCATCGAGGAGATCGGCGGCGGCAACGTCGGCCGGGTGCAGGGTCTGCTGGTCGACGCGAAGGACGGTTCGCCGACCTGGCTCGTCGTCAGGCTCGGGCGGATCGGGCGCCGCGCGGCCGTGCCCGCCCGGTTCGTCGCCGGAGCGGCCGGGGACGCGTGGACGTCGTTCCCGCGCTCGTGGATCCGCGGGGCGGCCGAGATCGAGCCGAGCCGCGGGTTGAAGCCGGACGAGGAGCGGCGCCTGCTCGCGCATTACGGGATTCCCGTCGAGGCGGGCCGGGGCGCCGAGCTCGCCGGGCGCCCCGCGGACGAGCCGAGCTCGATCCCGGACGCCTGAGCCTTCAGGACGGTGGGCGCTCGTCGCCCTCGACGGGCTCGGGTCCGGCGGTGGGCTTCTCGTCGCCTTCGGCGCCGCGGATCTCGTCCGCATAGGTGCGCTCGAGCGTCTGGGTCGCCATCTCGATCGCGGCGAGCACATCGTCGAGCTCGGAGAGCTGCTCTCCGATCGACGCCGCCTCGGCGGCGATCACGGCCCGTTCGGGAGCTGGTTCGGGTTCGGGCTCCCGGGGGGCGGGCTCGGGCTGAGCCGCCTCGCCGCCGAGCGCCCGCAGCATCCGGTCGTGCTGGGCGAAGGCGAGCCAAAGCGCGGCGATGTCCTGGCGCAGCTCGGCGAGCTGGCTGTCGCGCGTCTCGAGCGCGGCGTCGACGTCCGCGCGGCGGTAGCCGAGCGGGCTCCGCCGCAGCCGTGGGCGCTCGGGACGGCCGGGCTCGGTGCCCGCTCCCCGCCCCTCGCCGTCTTCGCTCTCTTCGGTCGCACCGGCCAAGGTGCGGCGAGTATAGGAGCAGCCCCGAGGCGCGCCCCCGGGAGTCGTCAGCCGACGCCTTCCGCGATCACCTGGCCGCTCAGGTGGCAGTAGTTGGCCGCAGGATCGTCGAGGTCGTTCGTCTTCCACCAGCTCGACAGGGTGATCTGCGCGCTCGGCATGGTGCCGGTGTCGGCGCCGTCGCCGCTGACGGGCTCGGCGGAGAACGTGCCGGTGACCATGCCGTTGTTCGGGAGCTGGAAGGCGACGGGGTCGGAGGTCGTCGCGCGACGGATGTTGTCGACGTTGTCCGGATAGGCGTCGCTGCCCTGCATCGTCGTCAGCGTCGCGACCGTGCGCCTGCCGGCGCCGGCGCCGAAGGTCAGGGTCAGCCGGCGCGGCCCGTCGGTGTAGTTCTCGGGGTCGGTCGCCGGGCAGGCGACCGCCAGCGTGCCGATGCCCGGCAGCTCGACCGAGTCGCTGTTCGCGCTCTGCGCCGGCACCGAGCCGGACCCGTCCCAGTCGACCCCGAGCTGGAGGACGCGCTCATCGCTGGAGCCGTCGGCGCCTGCCGGCCCGGTCGCTCCCTGGGGCCCCTCAGGCCCGCGCCTGCCGCGCGGACCGCGGGGTCCGCGCGGACCGCGGGGACCGCGCTTGCCGTGGACGACCACCGTGCGGGCGGTTGCGCCGGCTTCGGCGGGCGAGGCGCCCATCGTGGCGGGCGGGCCCGCATCGCCGCCGCCGCCGATCGCGGAGGCGAGAGCGATCCCGCCGAGGGCGACGACGAGGACGATCGCCAGCGTCAGCGTCGTTCCCAGCCTGTCGATCAGATGTCTCATGAATTCCTCACTGTGGTTCGGTGACGAACGAGCCGGTCACGTAGCAGCGGGCGTCGGCCCGGTTGCGGAAGTTCCAGTACCAGGAGAGCTGGAAGCTGACCGGCGGCGGCTGTGCGGCCGTCGTGTCGTTGAACGGCTCGGTCGTGATCAGGCCGGTGAAAGACCCCATGCCCTCGGGGTCGTACTGGCCGATCGGAGCGGTGTCCATGTCCTCGTGGAAGGAGCTGCGGTTGTCGTCGATCGCCCGGATCCGGTTCGTCTTCACGACCATCCGGCGTTCGCGATTGAGGTCGTCGGCGTTGCCGCCGAAGCGAGTCACCCACATCGTCGTCGCCCATTTCTTCGGTCGCTGAAGGACGCCGTCGGACTGCCAGAACTGGATCCGCATCTTTCCCTCCTGACCGCCGTCGGGTGCCCACGGCGGAGTGCACCGGACCTCGCCCCGGCCGATCCCGGGGGCGTCGAAGGACTGCGCGTCCCGGCCGGCGTAGCTGTTGTTCTGCCAGTCGATCGCGATGAACCGGCGAGCCGGGCCGGCATCGAGCCCGGGTGCGCCGCGCCTGCCGTCGGGGCCGGCGAAGCCCGGAGGGCCGTCCGGCCCCGGAGGGCCCTCGGGGCCGCGAGGCCCGCGCCCGCCCTCGGCCTGCTTCGCCGCCATCGCAGCGGCGGACACCTTCGCGCCGATGGCGCCGTCGCCGCGCCCCTGGGCGACGGCCGCGAGTCCGAGCAGGGCCGCGAGCGCGACCACGGCGATCACTTGAACTGCAGGCTTGTGTTCTTGCTGAGGTTGCCGCATCGCCTGGGCTGTCGCGCCTTTCCGGTGACGGAGACCGAGTAGCCACCCTTTTGCAGCCCACCCTGCTTGAGCTTGAAGTCGAGGACCTGCTCGCCGATGAGCTTGCGGCTGCCGCGCGGTAGCTCCGCGGTGCCGTAGACGTCACCTTCGAAGTTCGACAGGGTCCCCCTGATGTCCTTCAGCGGCGCCCATACGGGCTTCGGTGCGATCTTGACCGAGAGCCAGCGCCCGTAGTCGGCGGCGGTGCCGCCGGGCTTGTCGATGAACTTGATCGGCAGGCCGTTGAGACAGCCGCGGAAGTTCACGACCATGTCGCGCTCGAGCTCGCCGCAGCCGCTGACGGTGCCCTTGACGACGAGCGTGTAGCGGCCCGGCTGCATCGGCACCCGCAGCTTCAGGGCCGTGTGGTCGTTGCCGCCCATCCGCGAGTCCCACTTCGAGCGCCCGAGCAGATAGCCGCCGAAGGTGTAGAGCTCGGCGCGCCAGTGGCGCACGGAGTGACCGCCGTGGGTGACGGCGATCTTCATCTTCTTGTCGTACTGGTTGGCGAACACCTTGGGGAACTTCGATACGACCCGGGGCTGGACCTTGAGCTGACCGCAGGAGGCGTCTGCACGGTCCGGCCCATCGGCGCCGCCGCCGGCGAGCCCGCTGAGCAGGAGCACGGCGACCGCTGCGAGGAGCAGCGCCGCGACCGCGAGGCCGCGTCTCGACTTGTTGTACGCGGAGTTCATCGTCCCCATCTCCCGAGGCCTTTAACCCACGTGGGCGGCCCCGGTTGCGGGCGACTGTATCGGCGGGGTAGGTCGCAGAAACGAATCTGGCACCCGATAGCCGCTATTGGTGGTACGGTCCCGCCGACGCCGGGAAGGAGTCCCGGCATGGAGGATGGATGGAAGATGATCGCAGCGGAGCTGCGCGGGGGAAATAAGCCGAGTTTGAACGATGCACTTGGATGGATCGGCTCGCGGGTCGACGACATCTATGGGGCGGCGATCGGCAGGCTCGAGGACGTCTGGATCGACCCCGGCACCGGCGCGCCGCGCTGGCTGCTCGTCAAGGAGGGACGCTTCGGCGGGCGCTCGACGCTCGTCCCGTTCGGGGACGCCACCGCCGGCGCCGGGCACGTCTGGGTCCCCTACGAGCGCGACGTCGTCCGTGAGGCCCCTCAGATCGAGCCCGGAGCTCCGCTGACCCAGCAGGTCGAGGCGACCCTTCGCAACCACTACGCGGCGAACGCCGCCGCGGCCGTCTCGCAGGGAGCCCGCTCGGCCCGGGACCCGCGCCCCCCGCAGCAGCAAGAGGCGCCCCCGCAGGGGCCGCAGGCTCCACCGCCACCGCAGGAGCCGGGCGGGACCCGCGCGACGGTGCGTCTGGCCGCTCAGCCCCCGCCGGCGCCCGAGCCCGCCCCGGTCCCGCCACCGCGGATGCCGGACCGGCCTCCCCCTCCGGTCAACGTGCCGGCCCACGAGCGCCCGCCCGAGCCCGAGTACGGGTACGAGCCGCCGCCGCCTCCGCAGGCGCCTCCGCAGCAGCAGCCGCCGCAGCCCTATCCCTACGGTACGCCCGAGCCCGCCCCGCAGCCGTACGCCTACAGGCAGCCTCCCGCCGCCTACCCCTACCAGCCGCCGCCGCCGCAGCAGGCGCCGGACCCCTTGGCGGTCCTGGCGAACCTGCCCGCCGGCCAGATGATCGAGATCGAGCTCTCCGGCACGCTGACGATCAGCGGCCAGCTCCGCCACGTCAGGATCGTCCCGCCCGAGGGCGGGTCCGGCTACCCCGCCTAGTACCCGGCATCCGCGGGTGCGGGTGGTACTTTGAATCGCGATCGTGCCGTCCCGTTCCAGGCGGGACGCGACGAGGGCAATCCATCCCGAGATGGCGACCGCGCGGACCACACACCGGCTTCACGGAGCGACGGCTCCGAGCCTCGCCGACGCCCAGTCCTGGATCGGCTCGCGGGTCACCGACAGCCTCGGCAGCGGGCTCGGGCGGCTCGACGACGTCTGGGTCGACGACTCCGGCGAGCCGGCATGGCTGCTGATCCGCGAGGGGCGGTTCGGCGGCGGCAAGCACCGGCTCGTCCCCTTCGACGGCGCGACCGCCGGCGGCGGCCGGGTCTGGCTCCCCTACGAACGAGACGTCGTCCGCAGCTCGCCGGTGATCCGCGGCGCCGAGCCGCTCACGCCGGTCCTTCGCAACCGGCTCCGCGCGCACTACGACCGCTGAGCCGCGAGGCCCGCGGCGCCGCGGTCAGGGCACGGCGACGGGCTCGTCGGCGGCGGAGTCGCCGGCAGGGCCGGTGACCTCGAGCAGCGCGTAGCGGTCGTTGGAGACGACCGGAGCCAGCCCGGGCACGTTGCCCGCGGCGGCGTTCGGGTAGCGGCTCAGGATCAGATCGGCGTCGGTCTTCTGGACGAGCATGTACTCGACCTTGCCGTCGGGGGCGTCGAGGACGGCGCGCCACTCGTCATCGCCCTTGTCGACCCGGTCGAAGAAGAGCTCGGGCTGCCCGGTGAGGCCGATGACGCCGAACGTGCGGGCGTTGTCGGTGAGGATCTGGTTGTTCGCGATGTCCTGCTCGTCGATGTAGTCGGCCATCGACTGCTCCGGTGCGATCCCGACGACGAAGCCGCCGCGCGAGCTCGTCCCCTCCTGATCCTCGTTGGTGGCGATCGCCCGGGTGAAGGCCTGTTCGAGGTTCTGGTGCGGGAACGACTCCATCTGCGACCAGCCGAGCGGCAGCGCCAGGACCGAGAGCCCGATCGTCAGCGCCCAGACGAGCCCCCGCGCCGACTCCGCCTTGAAGTAGACCCAGGCCATCCCCGCCGCTCCGGCGGCGAACGCGGGCAACGCGCTGCGGAGCTCGATCACGTCGACCGAGCCCGCGAGCGCGGCCGAGGCGACCGGGAAGCCGAGCGTGATCGCGATCAGCAGCGCGAGTCCGTACCCGATCGCGTCGCGGGCGATGAACACGAGCAACGGCACCGCGACGAGGGCGACCGGGAACACGAGCTGGATCCTGAGCACGTTGCCGATCGCGTCGGCGACGTCGAACGCCGGCGCCGCCGAGCTCGCCGCGTTGACGGGCGCCGAGTTGCCGGCCTGCGAGATCCACGCGAACGGATCGCCGAGAACGATCGCGTTGAAGAAGATCCAGATCCCGAGCGCGTAGATGATCGGTGCCAGGAACGCGATCACCGAACCCTCGACCTCGACCTCGTCACGGTCCCGGGCGCTGAGGGTGAACGAGATCAGGAACGCGATGAAGATCGCCCAGAAGATGTACTCGTACTGCGTCAGGCAGGCGAGCGCGAACGCGAGCCCGCCGCCGATCAGGTACCGCGGTGAGCCGTTCCGGCCCCAGCCCAGCAGGCAGAAGAGGCCGAACGCCGCGAACATCAGCCCCGCCGCGTCCCCGGTCCCGTTCATCGCATAGAACGCGAACATCGGGTTGATTCCGATCAGCACGACCAGCAGCAGCCGTGGTCCCCGGACCATGTCCGCCATCGCGAACATCCGGTCGACGAAGACGAGCGCCCCCGCCGCGAACAGCGCCGAGGAGAGCGGCAGCGCGAGCCCGGAGGTGACGAGCGCCTTGAACGCGGCGAACGGGACGAGTACGAACGTCCCGATCGGCGCCAGCGAGAACCCGATCGCCGCCAGTTTCGGCGGGTCGTTGTACCAGACCATGAACGCCCTGGTGAGCCGGTCGAGCGCGTCGAAGTTGACGACGTGGAGGTCGGCCACGATGTGGAACCCGAGCAGCGTGTAGAGGATCCCGAAGCCGAGGAAGATCGCCAGCGACTCGAGCCGCGTCGCCGGCGCGGCGACCGGCTCCTCGCGGGTGACCACGGGGGGCCCGGTGCGCACCCGCTCGTCGAAGGCGGGCCCATCCTCGAGCGGAACGCCGCCGATGCCGGCGGTGGCCGACTCCATCAGTGATCACCCCCGGCGTCGAGGCCGTGCTCGGTCTTCTCCCAGTAGAAGGGCTTGGTGAAGAGCTGGTAGAAGCCCATCCAGGCGCCGATCGACATCAGCCCCCAGTAGATCGGGCTGAACAGCGCGTAGCGGACGAGATGGAACAGGCCGCGCTGCATCGATCCCGCCACGGCCAGGTACGTGAAGACGAAGTTGAAGACGAAGAGCTGCAGCGAGGCCGCGTAGTACACGAAGCCGGGGAAGAGGCTCTCGATCAGCCCCGACTCGGTGAACAGCCACAGCGTCGTCAGCACCCAGAAGATCGGGTTGAGGACGAAGATGATCGTCCCGCCGATCATGAACTGGAACGACCACCAGGAGCCGAACCCGATCTCGCGCATCAGCCGCAGCGGATGGCGCATGTGCACGAGGTATGTCTGGAAGTAGCCCTTGACCCAGCGGGAGCGCTGCCGGATCCAGTTGTGGAGCTGTGAGTTGGCCTCCTCGAGGGTGCTCGAGTTGAGGACCACGGTCTTGTAGCCGGCCTTGTGCAGGCGCAGCCCGAGGTCGGCGTCCTCGGTGACGTTGAAGGGGTCCCAGGCGCCGAGCTCGACCAGGGCCTCGCGGTTGAAGTGGTTCGAGGTGCCGCCGAGCGGGATCGGCGAGCCGGACGCGTCCAGCCCCGGCAGGAGCAGGTCGAACCAGAGGGCGTACTCGGTCGAGAAGAACCTCGTCAGCAGGTTCTGCTCGGTGTTGAAGTAATTGAGCTTGCACTGGACGCAGACGACGTTGCTCTCCGACCGCTCCCAGGACAGCAGGACCTTCTTGAGCTGATCGGGATCGGGCTGGTCCTCGGCGTCGTAGATGACGACGAACTTGCCGGTCGCCTGCTGGATTCCGTAGTTGCAGGCCTTCGGCTTCGTCTTCGGCTGGCTGTCGGGGACGATCAGCAGCTGGAAGTAGGGCGGCAGGTTCGCCTCGAGGATCGCGTCGATCGTCGTGTCGTCCTCCTCCTCGCAGAGCAGGAGGATCTCCAGCTTCGCCTTCGGGTAGTCGAGGCGGGTGAGGTTCTTCGTCAGCCGCGGGACGACCGCCGCCTCGCGGAACAGGGGCACGAGGATCGTGTAGCGGGGGACGTCGCGGTCGTCGAGTTGCGCGACCTCCTCCGGCGTGAAGTCGAACTCCTTCCGGCGCCCGAACGAGTCGTAGAACAGCTTGAACTTGTAGAGCGAGGCGAGCAGGTAGATCAGGACGCAGAGGGCGACGAGGAAGATCCCCGTGTTCAGGGGCGAGAGCACGAACCCGGCGCAGACGAGGACGAGGAACGTGATGAAGAACGCGCGCTGACCGCCCGAGAGCACCCGGTTGGCGCAGTCCTCGGGGAAGCGGGTGAGCAGCTCGGTCCGGGCGGCGCGGACGTGCTCGTCGAGGTGGATGCGCCGGAGCAGGCCGTCGAGGTCGGAGCGGGTGACCATGTAGCTGCGGATCCGCAGGTCGGTGAGCTCGCGGATCGCCTCGTAGGTCTCGTCGTCGAGCGGGTCGGTGATCGCGATGTACAGGGCCTCTTCGTCGACCTCCAGCGGGATGCAGCGGCCCTCGCGCTGGAGCGCCTCGGGGACGGTCTCGAGCGCCTCTGCGGACGGCTGGACGCCGTCGAGGTCGACGAGCGGGACCCGGAGCTGGTCGGCCAGCGCCGCGGCGAGGTCGCTCTCGGCGATCAGGCCCTCGTAGTAGAGGATCTCGCCGATCCGGCTCCCGGTCCGCTGCTGGATCTCGAGCGCCTCGGCCAGGTCGTCCTCGGTGATCAGCCCGCGGCCGACGAGGATCTCGCCGATCCGGCCCGGGGCGACCACGGAGCCCGGCTCGGGCGGGCCGTAGGAGGGGGCCTCGGCGTCGAATCCGGGGTAATGACCGAGGTCGCCGAAGACGCGCTCGATCGCGGCGTCGATCTGGCTCGGGGGCGCCAGCACGACGTCGATCTCCTCCGAGGTCAGGGCGAGAGCCACGTCCCGTGCCATCTCGTCGGCCGGGTCGGCCATCGCGACGATCAGGGTCGCCCCGTCGTAGGAGACCGGGAGCATCCGGAAGTGGCGGCAGACCTGTTCGGGCAGCATCTGCGCCGCGAGCGGGTTGACCGGATCGCCGCCGGCCAGTGCGGGATCGGGCTCGAGCGAGACCGACGGGGTGCCCGTCGACGTCGTCTCAAGGTATGGGGAGTGGGTCGGGTTCATCAGCTGCGCGTTGCCTCGATCAGTCGGGTGCGGCCACCATGAAGATCACGTAGCCGACCGCGAGCACGATCAGCGGAGCGAGGACGAAGCCGACGAAGAACAGGGCCAGCCCGACGAGCAGCAGGCTGGCGAAGAGGATGCTGCGCAGCGCGATGATCACGCGACGGTCTCCGTCTCGGTCACCGGCGCGAACTCGACCCGGAGCTCGCCGTGGGTCCCGGGGGTCAGGTCCATCGGCAGACCGAGTCGCGGCAGCTCCCGGGCCAGGTCGTAGGGGCCGGTCATCCCGACCTCGATGTCGGCGCGACCGTGGCCGAAGCGCCGGACCCGGACCTCATCGACTGCGGTCAGGCTCTCGAGGTCGTCCTCGAAGTGGCGGAGCTCGATCAGGTCGGCGAATGGTCCGGCGTCCACGCGGGCGACGGTAATCGCGGCGCCGGATGCGTCCGGGACCGGCGGAGGCGGCAACGGAGGCGCCGCAGACGACGTCTCCGGCGGGGCCGGCTCGGGCGGAACCTGGGGCGGCGGTGCGAGCGGGTACGGCCCGGCGTCGGAGGACGGCGGCAGGATCACCGCCGGCTGCGGCGCCGGAATCGGCTCGGGGACGGGACCGCGGTTCCAGACGCCCTGGGTCCGCAACAGCTCGACGCTGTCGCGAAGCTCGTCGAGGCGCGCCTGCAGCCCCGCGATGCCGTCGGGACCGTCCGGGCC
>JADFCZ010000122.1 GCA_018263295.1 Conexibacter sp. | reverse complement strand
GCTTGCGATCGCGGTGCTGGGCGTCGCCGGCGTCGGCCCGCTCGCCGCGGGTTGATCTGTAGCCATGGATGAGCCGGTCGAGCAGTTTGCTCGGCTCTACGACGAGCACGTCTGGACCGTCTACGGATTCTTCGGTTACAGGCTGGGCTCTCGAGAGGACGCCGAGGACCTGACGCAGCTCACCTTCGAGCGCGCCCTGAAGGCCTGGAAACGCTTCGATCCGGAGCGAGCGGGCCCGGGGACCTGGTTGCTGGCGATCGCCCGCAACCTCCTCATCGACCACCACCGGGCCGATCGTTCGGATCGCACCTCCTCGCTCGACGAGGGCCTGGCGCCGGAGCACGAGCCGGTCGCCGAGATGACGGACGCCGTCCACGGTCTCGATCCCGATCTCGAGCGGGCTCTCGCCCGGCTCGACAGCCGCGAGCGCGAGCTCCTGGCCCTGCGCTTCGGCGGAGATCTGAACGGCCCGGAGATCGCGGGACTGACCGGGTTGAGCCTCGCCAACGTCCAGCAGATCCTCTCCCGGGCGCTGCGCCGGCTCCGGCGTGAGCTCGAAGGCCCGGGCGAAGTCGGGGAGGTCGTGCTGCCCGGCGACCCGGAGCCGGGAAGACCGGGCTGACCGCGACGCCGGTCTCGGCTCGCTAGGGGCGGCCCGCGCCCTCGGACTCCGCTTCGAAAACGGTGACCTTCAAGTCGACCATCCCGGGAAACACGCGGCTTTCGGCCTCCGTGTAGTAATCGGGAAGGGCGGCGACGAACGCCGGCCCGGCATCGAACTTCGACTGCCCGCCGGAGACGGTGTTCGCGTCGACGGTCGTGACCAGGTTGATCGGCCCACCGTCCGCGAGCTTCACAGCTTCAGCGGCCACCTCGGCCGGAGGGGTCGGCTGATCGAACAGGTCGAACGGAGCGGTCCTCTCGGCCGGCAGGCTCAGACGGATCACCGGGACGTCGGGGCGAGAGCCCTCGAGGTCGAAGTTCGCGAGCGGCCCGGGTGTGAAGGAAGCGCCGTCCACCAACGCCCCTCCGTTCTCATTCGCGAACTGCGCCGCCTCGGAGAACGAAGGACGCCGGTAGTCGTCGCTGATCACCATCGCCGCGCCGATTCCCAACGCTGCGGTCGCAAGCGCCGAGGCGAGCAGCCTCCTCCCCATCCCTCCGACCGTCACGAGGGCGGCGAAGGTGAGCGCCGCATAGGGCCAGGATGCCGCGAGGTTTCGAACCGAGACCACGTTGGTCCCGAGGATGCTCTGCAGGATCGCGAGGACCGGCGTCGTCACCGCGAGGATCGCGACGAGCACCACCCTGTTGTCGTGTCCGCCGAACCATTCCGCGAGGCGGCCCCTGTACGAGTAGATGCCCGTCGCACCGACGATCGCCGAGCATCCGAGCAGGAGGAGAGCCGGGCGGCCGGGAAGCGTCCCGAGCGAGGCGGCGGTCGCGTACGGGAACCCCACGAGCCAATGCGCCACGTCATCGAGAACCGAGCCGACGGTGAACCGGCGCAGCAGTACATCGGCGATGGTCGTCGTCGGAGAATCGAGGTCCCCCTTCAGGCTCGGAAGCCACGGCACGTAGAGCACCAGGGCGGCGGCAGTCGCGATCGAAGCCGGCCAGCGCGCCCGCGCCTGAGTGACGAGAACCCAGCCGAACTGCGCGGCGAGCACGAATGCGGCCGTGTAGTGAGCGTAGGCGGCGAGACAGGTGAACGCGGCGTACGCCGCCCACCACCGCTTGCGCCCGCTCTCGGTCGCCTTCAGCATCGACAGCGTCGACAGGAGCACCATGGCCATCATCACCGCGTAGGCCCGTGCCTCGACGGAGTAGAAGATCATGAACGGGCTCACCGTGACCAGTGCCGCCGCCAGCAGCCCGGCGCCGCGGCCCACCGTGCGGACCCCGACCGCATAGACCAGGGGAATCGACGCCACACCCGCGACGAGGGACGGCAGACGAAGCGTCTCGACGCTGAGATCGGGCTGAGTCGTCAGCCAGGAGAGGACGAAGGCGAGGGGCGGCGTGATCTCGGCAGTACTCGAGACCAGTCTGAGGAGCCCCGGGAAATCGGTCGTGGAGACGTCCCAGTACGTGGCGACTTCATCCGCGTACAGATCCTGGCCCGCACCCCACCATCGCAGCGCCACGCCGAGCACCAAGAGGAGGCCGAGCGCTCCCAACGCGACCCGGCGCCGCTCCGGGCCGGCTCCCATGCCCGATGACCAGTCGAAGCCCGAGCCCGGCGCGATCCCGCCCGCGTCTCCGGACCTCAGCCTCACGCCGACAAACTATCAGCCGTTTCCGGGCAGAACGCGAGCGCAGCGCGCGAATCGAACTATCCTCACGCCATCGATGGCGGACTGAAATTCGTTCGTGATGAGTCCCCGGGGCGCCCGGAGGCGCCGGACTCCATGGCGGACTCCGACTCGGAGCCGGGACCGGCCTGATGGCCGGTCACGCCGGCGATCCGCCGGTCGACGCCCGGGTCGACGACGTCGTCGCCCCCCCGAAGAACCACCCCAGGTTCCCGCTCGTCGACGGCCTGCGAGCCATTGCCGCCATCTCGGTGCTGATCTATCACGTGAACCTCTTCGGGTCCACCGACATCCACCTCGTCAACCGGCTGATCGGCGGGCTGAGCGTCTCGGTTCCGATCTTCTTCCTCGTCTCCGGCTTCCTGCTCTACCGGCCGTTCATCGCCCACCGCAACGGCGGCCCGGAGCGCCTGAGCATCCCCGGCTATTCGAGGAACCGAGCGCTGCGGATCTTTCCCGCGTACTGGCTCGTCCTGCTCGTGCTGGCGATCTTGCCCGGCATCGCCGCCTACAACGGACAGACGACGGTGTGGGACCTGACGCTCACCAACCAGATCCCGCTGCCCGGCAACACGCCCTGCGTGGTGACGGCCAACGAGTGCGCGCTTGCGCAGACGTGGAGCCTGATGGTCGAGGTCTCCTTCTACGTCTTCCTTCCGATCTATGCGGCGATCGCGGCGATCGCCTTCAAGCGATTGAGGCTGACGGCATGGGCATGGCTTGAGATCCTCCTCCTGCTCGTGCTGGGCCTGATCGCAACCGTCTTCGCGCAGACGAACCTGACCAGCTTCGACCTCTCATGGATCAGCGGCACGATGATCGGTCACTTCCTCTGGCTCGCGCTCGGGATGGGCCTTGCCATCGCCTCCGTGCGGTGGGGCCGGCACCCCCGCGCCCACCGGGTCGGCGATCTCGGCGCCCTCTGGTGGGCCCTCGCGTTCGGCATCTTCCTGGCGATCGTGTTCTGGATAACCCCGCGGATCGGCCAGGGCGACATCTACCTGAGCCTCGGAATGGTCCTGCAGGGGATGGTTGCGTTCCTGCTCCTGCTTCCCGCCGCCTTCGAGACGCCCCGGCTCACGCTCGTCAACCGGTTTCTAAGCTGGTCTCCCGTCGCATGGATCGGCTTGATCTCCTACGGCGTGTTCCTCTGGCACTTCGTGATCGCCCAGAAGCTGGGCCATCTCGGCGCGGGCCTCAGCTTCGTGCCGTTGCTCGCCGCAACGATCGGTCTGACGATCCCGATCGCGGCGGCCAGCTACTACGGGCTCGAGCGCCCGATCCTGAGGTTCAAGCGCCGCTAGCGGCTCAATCGAGCCGCGGGCTACCGCCTGCCCGAGCGACCGCTGCTCCGGTTCAAATACCGGTAGCCCGGACGGGCGTGCTCGCGCCGTGGGCCGCAACCGCGCCAGTGTGTTGGCCGAAGATTCTTCTGTTGTGCAAGAATCATCTACCGATGTCCGCCACGACTACGCGCGAGCGGCTGATCGACTCGGCCACCCACCGGTTCGCCGCCGAGGGTGTGCTCGGGACGACTCTCGAGGACGTACGGTCGGACGCCGATGCCAGCGTCGGCGCCGTCTACCATCACTTCCCCGACAAGGAAGCCCTCGTGGATGCGGTGCGAGAGCGGGCGCTCGGCGACTTCCAGGCCGCGTTCGCAGCCGAGCTGGAACGCCACCGGGACGCCGAGGAGGGGATCAGGGCGATGGTCCGGTTCCTGATCCGCTGGTGCTTCGCAAACCCCGACGCCGCAAAGCTCCTGCTCGAGGGGCGGCCGCGGCGGGTGGCGGAGCTGAACCGCGGGTTCTTCGACCGCGTGCAGGCCTGGTGGCAAATTCATGCCTACTACGGGACCGTCCGCGATCACGACTTCGCCCTCGTCCACGCGATCTGGCTCGGCCCGGCGCTCGAGCTGACCCGTCAGACGCTCGCCGGTGCCGTGCGGCGACCCGACCGCTCCACCGTCCGGGCCCTCGCCGACGCGGCTTGGGCGGCCCTCGCCGACAACCCGCCACCGAAGGAGGCCGTCGAATGAGCACCTACGAGGACATGGTCCGCAGCGGCATCGAGGCCGAGCACGCGGCGGTGCTGGTCGAGCGACCCGCCGCCGACCGTGCGATCGTGACGATGAACGAGCCCGAGCACATGAACGCGCTCAGCGCGGCGGTCTGCGTCCAGCTCGATCGGGTCCTCGCAGAGCTCGCCGACGATCGCGAGCTGCGGACGATCGTCCTCACCGGGACTGGCGCCGGTTTCTCCGCCGGCGGCGACCTCGAGATGATGGAGACGGCGACCGCGGGCATCGCCCAGCCCGCGGGCTCGACAGACGTGTGGCGGTGGATCCGAAACCGCTTCGGTGCCGTGGTCCGCCAGATCGCCCGCACCGACAAGGCCTTCGTCGCCGCGGTCAACGGCCCCGCCGCCGGCGTCGGACTCGCGTTCGCGCTCACCTGCGACCTCGCGATCGCCTCCGAGCGGGCCGTCCTCGTCCCCGCGTTCGGCCGCCTCGGCCTCCTGCCCGAGGTGGGTACGAGCTGGGCTCTCACCCGCCGCCTCGGCTACCAGGGCGCCTTCGCGTTCTTTGCGAGCGGTAGGCACGTCGACGCCGCCGAGGCGCGGCGCCTCGGCCTGGTCCAGGAGGTCGTGCCCCACGATCGCCTGCTTCCCGCCGCGAACGAGTGGGCCGACCGAATCGAAGCGCTGGCGCCGCACGCGCTCGAGATGGCCAAGCCGCTGCTGCGTGCGACGGCCGATGCGAGCTGGGACACCGCCCTGACGATGGAGGAGTTCGCGGAGCCGAACTGCTTCACGACCGAGCGCTTCGGCGCCGCGGTCGCCGCGATGCGCGGCCACGGCGAAGCCTGAGCTCCCGCCGCCGCGCTCGCGGCCCGGCAACTATCCTTCCGGCCCCGTGAGCGACGCCCCCGAGCCCTCCGAGCACCGTTTCATCGGCCCGATCGTCGGTCCCGACGACGAGCGCCGGTTCACCGATTCGGGGATCGAGGTCGGCAAGCTCTACGACGAAGACGACGTCGCCGCGGGCCTCGAGGAGCGACTCGGCGAGCCCGGCTCCTTCCCGTTCACGCGCGGCATCCACGACGGCATGTACCGCGACCGGCTCTGGACGATGCGCCAGTACGCCGGCTTCTCCAGCCCCGAGGACACCAACGAGCGCTACCGCTACCTGATCGAGCACGGCTCGACCGGCCTCTCGATGGCCTTCGATCTGCCCACTCAACTCGGGCGTGACTCCGACGACCCCCTCTGCGACGGCGAGGTCGGCCGCACCGGAGTCCCGATCGACACGATCGAAGACATGCGGATCTGCTTCGACCAGATCCCGCTCGACCAGGTCTCGACCTCGATGACGATCAACGCGCCCGCCTCGGTGCTGCTTCTCCTCTACGAGCTCGTCGGCGAGGAGCAGGGAGTCGCGTCCGAGCAACTCCGCGGCACCGTCCAGAACGACGTGCTCAAGGAGTACATGGCGCGCGGGAACTACATCTACCCGCCGGAGCCGACGATGCGGCTGACGACCGACATCTTCGAGTACTGCCAGCTGAACGTGCCGAAGTGGAACACGATTTCGATCAGCGGGTACCACATCCGCGAGAAGGGCTGCTCGGCCGTCCAGGAGGTCGCGTTCACGCTCAGCAACGCGATCGCCTACGTCGAAGCGGCGCTCGATCGCGGGCTCGAGATCGACAGCTTCGCGCCGCGGCTCGCCTTCTTCTTCAACTGCCACAACAACGTCTTCCAGGAAGTCGCCAAGTTCCGCGCCGTCCGCCGCATGTGGGCCGAGATCGTCCGCGACCGCTTCGGCTCCGAGAACGAGCGGTCGCAGATGATCCGCTTCCACACCCAGACCGGTGGCGTCACCCTGCAGGCGCAGCAGCCCGAGGTGAACATCATCCGCGTGGCGCTCCAGGGCTTCGCCGCGGTCAGCGGCGGAACCCAATCGCTGCACACCAACGGCTTCGACGAGGCCCTGGCGCTGCCGACCGAGCGCTCGGCCCGGATCGCGCTCAGGACCCAGCAGGTGCTCGCCTACGAGTCCGGCGCCACCGACACCGTCGACCCGTTCGCCGGTTCCTACTTCATCGAGTCGCTGACCGACGAGATCGAGCTGCGCGCGAAGGAGCTGATGGCACAGGTCGAGGACATGGGCGGCTCGGTCGAGTCGCTGGACTTCATGCAACGTGAGATCGAGGAATCCGCCGCCAGCTACCACGAGCGCTACAAGTCCGGCCAGGATGTGATCGTCGGGGTCAACAAGTTCGTGACCGACACGATCGACGACGTCGACATCCTCAAGGTCGATCCCGAGGCCGAGAAACGACAGGTCGCCCGGCTCGAGAAGCACAAGCGGACGCGGGATCAGGACGCCGTCGACGCGCGCCTCGCGCACCTCACCGAGGCTGCCGAGGGTGACCTCAACCTGCTTCCCCCGATGAAGGAGGCGCTGCGAGCCGGCGCTTCCATCGGTGAGGTCTCCGGCGCGCTCCGCGACGTCTTCGGCGAGTACAAGGGCGGGGCATTCTTCTGAGTCGCGATCGCCGATGATCATCGGAGATCGGTTCGTATGGGCTCACCTGCCGAAGGCGGCGGGAACCGCGACCCAGGAGATGATCGCGTCGGTCCCCGGACTGGTGCGATTCCAGGTCCCGATCGACTCCAACGACAAGCACGCGCCGTTCTGGATGCACGGCGAGGCGATCGAGGGCAAGCTCCGTGCGATGAACATCCGGCGGCTCCCCTCGTGGCTCCTGAGCATCGCCCACCACCGATCGGCGCTCGGCGTCAGCCCCGATTTCGTGCCGCTTCAGCTGCCGACCGACGCCGAGATAGCCGGCAGTGGGGAAGCCGACGAGATGATCGACTGGATGACGAGGGGGACGCCGGTCGATCGCTGGTTACGGATGGAGTCGCTGAGCGCGGACGTCGAGGCCCTGTTGGTCGAGCTCGGGACCGATGCACGGACTGCCCGGAAGGCGATCGCGACCGTCCCGTACGTGGCGAAGGACTACGACCACGACATTCGCAACCGGTTCACCCCGGAGCAGCTGCGGGAGATGTACGAGGGCAATCCGACCTGGACCGGCGTCGAGATGGCGGTCTACGGCTCGATCATCGCGCCGTAGACTGGCGCCGATGAGGCTGCTGCCCAAACGTCGCGCGGCGTCCCCACAGGTCGAAGACGGGAAGGCTGAGAGGCCGGAGCCGAGCACCGAGGAACCCGAGCTCGACGGTTGGCTCGCGACCTTCTACGGAGAACGGCTCGCCGCCCTGGACGCCGCATGCGCCCGGTCCGGGCCCGAGGCCTTCGCGCGGTTCCGCGGTCTCGACGACGATCTCTGGGCACTGCTGCTCTCCCGGCGATACACGGCGTATCCCAACATCAGGGCCCTGATGCCGGAGGTTCCGGAGGCCCATCTGCAGCTGACGTGGAACGGGGCGCAGGGACTGGCGCTCCTTGCTCAGTCCGTTGGGTTCTACGCCCACGTCAAGGCGATGATGGACCGCCACGGAGCCAAGCCCCTCGCGGATTCGCGGGTGCTCGACTTCGGCGTCGGGTGGGGGCGCCTGATCAGGTTCTTCGCGCGGGACGTCGAAACCGGAGCTCTGATGGGCGTCGACCCGGCCCCGGAGATACTGGAGGTCTGCCACCGGAGTCGGGTACCCGCCGTCCTCGCCCGGAGCGAGTTCCTGCCGGAGACCCTCCCGTTCGGCGAGATCGACCTCGCGTACTCGTTCTCGGTCTTCACCCACGTCTCCGAGGCCGCCGCCGCCGCCTGCATCGATGCGCTGCACGAGGCGATCGTCCCCGGCGGCCTGCTCGTCCTGACGATCCGGCCCCCCGCCTACCTGGAGCTCGACCCGCGAATGGCTGACGCGCTGGAGAGCCTCGGGGATCCCGTCGCGGCGATGACGGAGCCACGGTACGTATTCGTTCCGCATCCCGCCGAGAACGCACATCCCCAATACGACGGCGGCGAGATGACGTACGGAGAGGCAGTGATGAGCCTTGCGTACGTCCGCGAGCGATGGGGCGATCGGTTCGAAGTCCTCGGCGCGAAGGTCGCCGTCGACGACATCTATCAGGTTGCGGTCACGTTGAAACGGCGATGAAGAAGGGGCCTTTCCGGCGGCTCCGTCGAAACGACGCGAGCGACACGTCCCCGGCCCTCCGTGAGGTCGAGCGGTCCCTGACCTGGGTCTGGTCGACGCCGCGGGCGGGAGCGGAGCTCCTCCTCCAGTTGGTCGCCCATCCGCTCCGTCCCGACCGCAAGGCGACGATGAGCTTCCGTCCGCCCCCGTCGAAAGCGACGACACGACCGCACGTAGTCCCGATCGACGAGCTCTGCTTCGGCACCCACTTCGCGCCCTGGCCCGGCGACATCGTCGAGCGCGGCGAGTCCCTCGCGCCCGGCACCGTTCTCGACCTGTCCGAGACCGACGACCCGTACCTGCTCTCGAGATACTCGGAGCCGATCTGGCGGGAGCCCCTCCGCAACCTCCTCCTCTCCAGGGTCGCGGCCGCTCGGTCGCGGGCGGCTGATCACGTCCGAGGAATCGAGGCCGGCAGTCCGGTCGTGATCAAGGAGGTCACCAGTTCGTACGCGGCGGTCAGGGTGATGTCGCTGACCCCCGCGGCCGGAATGATCGCCCTCGTCCGCGACCCTCGCGACGTCGTTCTGTCGCGGGTGTCGCACCCGGACGCGCTGGGGGATCCGGAGCCACTCGGAACCGCCGACCGTGCAGCCGAGGTCGAGCACGCGGCCCGACACTGGGCGATGTCGGTGGACGTTCTGAGCGCCGCGATCTCGGCGAATGCGGCGGAGGGACCCGGCAGGTCGATCCTCCTGCGCTATGAGGATCTGCTGAGAGACCCCGCGGCGGCGCTCGCCGGGTCGCTGGAGATCGCCGGCGTCGCGAGAGACCCCGATGCCGTCTCCGAGGCCGTCGATCTGAGTTGGATCGGCTCCGATCCGCCCGATCGCGAGCCCCTCGAGCATGACCTCTCGACCCCGGTCGGTGCCTGGCAGAACGAGTTGACCACCGATGAGATCGAGACCGTCGAGCGGATCGCCGGAGGGCGCCTGGAGACGCTCGGTTACGACCGGCGAGGCTGAACGAAGAGTGGTGATCACGGAGAAATTCGCCTGGGCGCACCTGCCGAAGGCAGCCGGTGACGCGACCCGAAGCATGTTCGCCTCCGTCCCGGGACTCGTGACCTTCCAGGCCCCGAGCGAGTCGAACGAGAAGCACAACGGGTACTGGGTCCACGAGCGCGAGATCGGGGACAGGCTGCGGGTGATGAACATCCGCCGGCTTCCATCCTGGATCTTGAGCGCCGCGCATCACAAGGCGGCGAGCGGGCTACACCCCGACTACACCCCGCTGCCGATGCCCAGCGTCGATGAGATGACCGAGGACACCGATCCCGACGACCTGCTCCGTTGGATGACCGGCCCCCACCTCCCGGTCCAGCGTTGGCTCCGCGCCGAGAACCTCGGCGAGGACGTCGAAGCCCTGCTTCGCGATGTCGGGGTCGATCCGGACGTGGCCCGGCGAGCCATCGAGTCGGTGCCTTGGGTCGGCAACGACTACGAGCACGACGTGTCCCGGGTGTTCAGCAGCGAGCAGATCGCGCGGATGTACGAGCTGAATCCCGGCTGGGCGGCGGCGGAGAGAGCCGCCTACGGCAACGTCGGCCCAACCCCGGGGCACGGCGCCACCTCAGCCGAAGCCGAGTAGCCGGTCCACGGTCCCCATGACTTCCTCGCCGAGCGAGCGTTCCCAGTCGTCGCTCCAGTCGACCGCGGAGTTGCGGATCCTCGCGTCGTGGTCGCCGCTTCGGGCGACGGCGGCGGACAACCCGGCCGCAATGCCCTCGATGCTGGGCTCGGCTGCGATCAGGTTCCCCGAGATCGCGCTCAGGCTGTCGGCCGTCTTCGTCTCGAACGTGTTCGTCACGGTCACCAAACCCGCCGATGCCATTTCGATCGGCACCAGGCTGGGATGCGGCGTCAGCATTAGCGACAGGCCGACGTCGTGGCGGCCGAGGATCTCTCCGTAATCGGACTGGTTCAACCTGGGGAGGACGTCGAGCTCGTTGCCGTGCGGAAGCGCGACCCGGCTCCGGCCCGACACCGAGCCGATCCCGAAGAACTCCCACTCGTCCCCGAACGCGCCCGACTCGATCGTGCGGGAGAGCGCGATCATCCCGAGCTCGAACATGTTGCGCTTCGCATGGGGCTCGGATCGGGCATAGAAGAGCATCCGCCGCCCGTCGCGGTCGGCCATCTCCGAGCCCGGCG
The DNA here is from genome assembly GCA_018263295.1 of Conexibacter sp. Lineage (GTDB taxonomy): Bacteria > Actinomycetota > Thermoleophilia > Solirubrobacterales > 70-9 > RHKX01. The sequence continues at coordinate 4,906 of JADFCZ010000122.1, read as the reverse complement.
GGGGACGAACCGAGGTGATTGCGTTCTGGAACGAAACCGAGTCCCGGTCGCCGTCGCCGGTGTAGACACCGATCCGGTTGGCCGCGAAGTACCGTCTCAGGAACTCCGTGGAGAAGAGAGCGGTATGCGGAAACGCGTAGGTCTCCCTCGCCACCGCAGCCCACGAGCCCATCACGAAGGTGAACGGCTCGTATTCCTGGATCAGGTAGAGGAAGCGGTCTCGCCCGGTCATCGCAACGGCATCGCGGGCGTGATAGGCGGTCCACCAGGTCGTCGCCACGAACCGATCGGACGGGCTGATCGGCACTCGTCCCTGTTCGCGGGCGAAGGCGACCTCGATCCGGGACATGGCGCCCGAGAGCCCGCTGTACCCCTCGACGCGCTCGCGCCAGTCCTCAGGGAGGGGCGGGGTCGGGTCGACCGTCACGATGCGCACCCGATGTCCACGCTCGGCGAGCTTTCGGGCCAGGTTGAACTTCGCGATGTACCCCCCGAACAGGTGCTGCAGGTCGATCGTCGGGAGCAAAAGGTTCACCCGCTCGGGCTCGGAGGACGAGACCGAGAACTCCAGCGGTGCGATCAGCCGCTCGATGTGCGCCGTCTCGGGATCCGGCAGAGCCTCCGTCGCATGTCCCGCCTCGGGACCGGGCAGGCTCGCGTCGAACGGTGAGCCGATCGGTCGCTGCCATTCCCGGCTGTGGTACCGCATCGCGTGCCGCCAGACCAGGCTTTCGGCGAGCATGGCCTCGGCACCCAGGGTCTCCCCGTGCCCGCCCAGTGCCCGCAGGGCGCGAACCCGCAGCCAGCCGATCCCGAACGGCGACTCGTCGGCCGATGCGAACCGCTTCAGCGCGGAGCGCTTCGAGCGCGTCATCGCCGGTACGCGCTCGAGCAGCGCCGCCGCGAGAAGCCGCAGGCGTATGTAGCTGCGGAAGTAGGCGTCATGGGCGTGGGCGAAACGGGCACGCCAGTAGGTGATCCCGATCAGCTTGCGCGCCCTGCCCGGACGATCGGCCCTGGTGTTCGCCTGCGCATGTCCGAGCGCTGCCCCCGCGTGCTGGACGTAGTCGTAGAGCGGACGGTCCACGTATGCGACCTCGCCGCTGGTCATCGCGACGAGGCCCAGCCAGTGGTCGTGGTACTGCTCGGAAGGGACGTCGGGGAACGGCAGGGCCAGCTGGACGACCTCACGCCTCATGAGCGATGCGGCGCCGGTGATGGTGTTCGCGATCAGCAGCGAGAGCAGGTTGGTGTGGTTGTTCGGACGATCCGTCCAGTAGGTGTCAGCGAGGACGTTCCCCTCGCGGCTGATGATCCGCTGATCGCTGTAGACGAGCTGGGAGTCACCGATCGCCCGCCGTAACGACTCCAGCTTCTCCGGGTACCAGCGATCGTCCTGATCGCAGAGAGCCACGAACGCAGCGTCCTCGGGTACGAGCTCGAGCGCCCGCTCGAAGTTCCGGTACACGCCCAGCCGGCGCTCGTTGCGAGACAGCAGGAAGCGATCGTCACCGGCCAGCTCGTCCGCGATCTGCCGGAAGCGGTCGGGGCGGGAGCGATCGTCGCTGACCACGCAGACCCAGTCGTCGTCGGTCTGTTCGCGCAGCGACTCGATCTGGGCCCGGAAGAGATCCATGTCGGGGTTGTAGGTGGCGAGCGCGATTGCGATTCGGCCGTCGCTCGGATCCGAAGAGGCATCCGCGTCGAGGGCGCCGAGCCGTGGGTCGGCTGCCACGATCCGCCCGATCTCCTCGGTCTCGACTCGACCCCCGGCCAGGGCGGCGCGAACGGCGACCACGGTCTCTGCGCCGAGCTCGCGGGCGGGAATCGGCACCGTGCCCCAGAACCCGCTGCGGTAGCAACGGACCTCCGGATCCTCCAGCGAGTCCCGGTCCACCGACGGGATCGGATCCTCTCCGCCGCCGAGGTTCGGATGGAGACGACGGAACACGTCCAGCCGCGGCAGGCCGAAATCGGTGGGGGCGTGAGGCTCGCCGTCGACGAGGATCTCGAGGTTCAGTATCTCCCGGTGCGGGTGGAAGCAGGCGCCGAAGATGAACACCGCGTCACCCCTCCCCGCCGGCAGCTCGGCCGGCAGCGGGCGGGCCTCGATCCAGAGCCTGCCGGCGTCGTCAGCCACCCGATCGAACCTGCACGCCCGCGAGCACGGATCAGAGCTCCTCGGCGACCCGCGGGGCCTCCCGATTGAAGAAGACCACGGACCATGCGCAGGCACCGACGAAGATCACCGCTGCGGGGATCAGCAACAGCCAGCTGCCGGCCGCCTCGACCGCACCCTGAGCGGACGGGTCGATGATCCATTCGTGGGCCTGCACCATGATCACCGCCAGAGGGTTGAACAGCATCAGGTCGCGGAGCAGTCCCTCGGGGACGAAGCTGATCGGGATGAGGACCGCGCTGCCGTAGAACAAGGCCATCGACATCACGCCCCAGATGATCGCGACGTCACGGCGGCGGACGAAGAGGGCCGACAGCAGCGTCGCCATCGCGCACGTGATCAGGAGCATCGCCAGCAGCAGGAGCGGGAAGAGGAGCCAGGTCCAGAACGGCCCGACACCGAACACCGCGAAGAAGATCGCAACCGCGATCATGTTCATGCCGAGGTTCATCAGTCCGGTCAGAACCGCCGCAAGAGGGATCACGAGTCGAGGGAACTGAGTCTTGCGAACGATCGACTCCCGCCCGACGACCGAGGTCGTGGCGGTCACGGTGGCCTCCTGGAAGAACCCGAAGAAGACGATGTTGAACAACAGGAACATCGGATAGTCCGGAATCGTCGATCCGATGCGAACGATCTTGGTGAAGACGATCAGAAGCACGCCGAAGGTGAGGAGCGGCCGCAGCAGCGACCACGCGTATCCGAGGACCGTGCCGAAGAACGTCTTCCGGAAATCGGTCGTCGACATCAGCAGGAGCAGCTCGAAGAACCGGCGTCGCCCGCCGCCGATGGCGGAGGGGCCCCGCACCTCGCGGAGCTGGTGGACCGAGGCCTCGGCGAGATTCTCGGCCGCAGTGGTGCTCACTCCACCGTCTCCGAGCTGACGACCGGATCGACCGTGATCATCCCCGCGATCGGGTCGACGTTGTAGACGACGAAGTCGAGCAGGTCGAACACCTGCAGGGTCAGATCCCCCGGGCCCCGATCCCGCGCCACCCAGCAGCGCAGGAAGTAGTGACCCTTGGCGAGCTGATTGGGCAGGTCGACCGCGATCCGCACCTTCTCCCCCACCTCGAGAACATCTGGAGGCCCGTTCTCGAAGTCCTTCGCCGAGTAGTTGAAGCCGTAGATGTGAATGCCGCGGGCGTCGTAGAGGTGGTAGGCGACGACGAAGTTCTCGAGCCGCTCACGCGCTTCGATGATGGACCTGACCCGGATCTGATCCCGGCCGTCAACGTTCTTCTGCCGGCGCCCGTCACGATCCTCGAGCCAGACATCGACCACCTTTGCGTGGACATCGGGCGAGGCCTGCCCCGGATCCGCATCGATGATGCCGCTCTCCCGCGAGAAGTTGAGCTGCAGGTACCGGCGCCCGACCTCTTCGGGGTCGCCGAGGAACTGGCTCTCGCCGTCGTGGATGAGCATCGCGCGGTCGCAGTAGGTCTGGACGGCCCCCATGTCGTGGGTCACCAGGACGATGGTCTTGCCGGCGTTCCGCATCTCGTAGAACGTGTCCGTGCACTTCTGGGCGAAGCTGGCGTCGCCCACGGCCAGCACCTCGTCGATGAGCAGCACGTCGGCATCCGCCTGCACCATGACCGAGAACGCAAGGCGGACGGTCATCCCGGACGAGTAGTTCTTCAGCTTCAGATCCTCGAAGTCACGAAGCTCGGCGAAGTCGAGGATCGCGTCGATTCGCTGCTCCGCCTCGCGCTTGGTCAGACCCATCATCACGCCGTTGAGGATGATGTTGTCCCTTGCCGCAAGCTCCGGGTCGAAGCCGACACCGAGCTCGATGAAGGGAGCCATGCGACCGGCGATCCGGATGCTCCCGGCGTCGGCGGCATAGATGCTGGCCATGATCTTGAGCAGCGTGCTCTTGCCGGAGCCGTTGCGGCCGACGATGCCGAAGAACTCGCCGCGGTAGATGTCGAGCGAGATCCCGCGGAGCGTCCTCAGCTCGCGGAATTCGGTGCGACCGAACGGGTTGGAAGCCCGTTCCTTGAAGGTCGTTATCCGGTGGCGGGGAATCCGGAAGGTCTTGTGGAGATCGCGAATCTCGATCGCCACCGGCGAACTGGACGTGAAGAGCCGCTCGGGCGCGTCCGCCGCCTGAATTGAGGCGACCCGATCTGTCATTTCCTGCGAGCCCATGATTTCGCTGGACGCGCTGCCGTCCTCAGCGCGAGCCAGTCTAGACCCTGGACCTCGGTCGACCCTAGGCAGAGGATCGCCGCCGGATCCATCGTTTCATGCGCCACTGGGCGAATGAGACGATGTCGAACTCCGGCACCGCCACGTCCTGGCGCGCTCCCGACGGCGAGCGACGGCGTCCGAGCTCGCGGAGCTTGACGAATCGCAGCCAGAGGATCCCCGCAAGCAGATGCCACTCGGTGCCGAGCGTTTCGTTGCGGCCCCAGATCTCGCGGGCCGGCCGGACCGCGAGCTCGAGCGTCCCGCGCAGCGTCGTGTCGGCCGTCGCGAGTCTCCCCAGGGCTCCGATCTCACGACGACTCATGCGATCGCTGCAGCGCTCGACCAGCACGACCGCCTGCAGAGCGGTGTGGATGAAGCTGCGGTAGTAGATCGACTTCCAGCGCTCGAGAACCCTCCGCGGGTGACGCAGGGACCAGAGGATCCCGGGAGCCTCCGTGAGATCCTCCTCACCCTCGACCGAGACCCGGCTGACGATGGCGCGTTCGTGCTGGACGTAGTCGTACAGCGGAC
>JADFCZ010000121.1 GCA_018263295.1 Conexibacter sp. | reverse complement strand
AGCCAGCGCGCCTCCGCCAAACCCCGGGGAGTACGAGGAGATTGCGCGGGCGCACCATGGCTCGCTCGCCCGCGAGGAGCGCCTCAAGGTCGAGGAGCTGCTCAAGTCCGGGCAGCTCCCGTGCATCGTCGCCACCTCCTCGCTCGAGCTCGGGATCGACATGGGCGCGGTCGACCTGGTGATCCAGGTCGAGTCGCCGAAGTCCGTGGCGCGGGGAATGCAGCGGGTCGGCCGCGCCGGCCACGAGCTCGGGGCCGTCTCGAAGGGCCGGATCTTCCCGAAGTTCCGCTCCGACCTGCTCGAGTGCGCGGTCGTCGCCAAGCGAATGCGGACCGGCGAGATCGAGGAGACGGTGATCCCGCAGAACCCGCTCGACGTCCTCGCCCAGCAGGTCGTCGCGATGGTCGCCGACGAGGACTGGGAGGTCGACGAGATCGAGCGCGTCGTCAAGTCCGCCGAGCCCTACGGCGAGCTGTCCCGCGAGCAGCTCGAGAACGTCCTCGACATGCTCGACGGGCGCTACCCGTCCGAGCGCTTCGCCGAGCTTCGCCCGCGGATCGTCTGGGACCGGACCGCCGGGACCGTCCGTGGGCGCAAGGGAGCGCGCCAGCTCGCGGTCACCAACGCCGGGACGATCCCCGACCGCGGGCTCTTCGGAGTCCACCTACCCGACGGCCGCCGGGTCGGCGAGCTCGACGAGGAGATGGTCTACGAGGCTCGCGCCGGCCAGGTCTTCCTCCTCGGCGCCTCCTCATGGCGGATCGAGGAGATCACCCGCGACCGCGTGATCGTCACCCCGGCCCCCGGCGTGCCGGGCGCGATCCCGTTCTGGCGTGGGGAGGGGATCGGCCGCCCCGTCGAGCTCGGCCGGGCGATCGGCGAGTTCTCGCGGGAGGCCGTCGCCACCGAGCCCGAGGAGCTCGCCTCCACATACGACCTCGACCAGCTCGCCGCCGAGAACCTCGTCGCCTACCTGCGCGAGCAGCAGGCCGCGACCAGGGTCGTCCCCTCCGACGAGACGATCGTCGTCGAGCGCTTCCGCGACGAGATCGGCGACTGGCGCCTGTGCGTGCTCTCGCCGTTCGGCGGCCGCGTCCACGCCGCCTGGGGTCTCGCGCTCGCGGCGAAGATCCGCGCCGAGCTCGAGCTCGAGGCCGACGCGATCTGGTCCGACGACGGCATCGTCATCCACCTTCCCGACTCCGATCAGGCGCCGGCCTCCGACCTCGTCCTGCTCGAGCCCGACGAGGTCGAGGATCTGATCGTCGGCGAGCTCTCGGGCTCGGCGCTGTTCGGCGCCCGCTTCCGCGAGGCGGCGGGCAGGTCGCTGCTGATCCCGCGCGCCTACCCCGGCAAACGGACCCCGCTCTGGCAGCAGCGGCTGAAGTCGCAGTCGCTGCTCGAGGTCGCCCGCGACTTCCCGCGCTTCCCGGTCACGCTCGAGACCTATCGCGAGGTCCTCCGCGACGTCCTTGATCTGCCGGCGCTCGGCGAGCTGCTGCGCGACCTGAAGTCGCGGCGGCTGTCGCTCGTCGAGGTCGAGACCAAGTCCGCCTCGCCGTTCGCCTCCTCGCTCCTCTTCGACTACGTCGCGACCTACATGTACGAGGGCGACACGCCCAACGCCGAGCGCCGGGCGGCCGCGCTCGCCCTCGATCGCGACCTCCTCCGCGAGCTGCTCGGCCAGGAGGAGCTCCGCGAGCTGATCGACCCGGTCGCCCTCGCGGACGTCGAGGACTCCCTCCAGCACCGCGTGGAGCAGGCCAAGGCGGTCGACCGCGACCAGCTCCAGGTCATCCTGCGGCGCCTCGGCGACCTCTCCGACGACGAGGTCGCCGAGCGGGTGGCCGAGGGCTATTCGGCGAAGTCGATGCTCGACAAGCTCGAGTCGGAGCGGCGAGCCGTCAAGGTCCGGGTCGCGGGCGAGGAGCGCTGGATCGCCGCCGAGGACGGCGGGCTCTATCGCGACGCGCTTGGCGTCCCGGTCCCCTCGGGCCTTCCCGACAGCTTCCTCGAGACGATCGAGGAGCCGATGGAGACGCTGCTGCGCCGTTACGCGCGCACCCACGTCCCGTTCCCGACCGCTCAGGCCAGGCAGCGCTTCGGCGTCGACCCGACGCCGGCGCTGAAGCGGCTCGAGGCGGGCGGGGAGCTGGTCCGTGGCGAGCTCCTGCCGGGAGGCAGCGAGCGCGAGTGGTGCGATCCCGACGTGCTGCGGAGGCTCCGCCGGGCCAGCCTCGCCGTGCTCCGCAAGGAGGTCGAGGCCGCCGACACCGCCGAGCTCGCCCGCTTCCTCGTCTCCTGGCAGAACGTCGACGCCTACCGCTCTGCCGGCGCCGGGCCCGACCGACTGCGCGAGATCCTCGTGCCGCTGCAGGGCGTCGCCCTCACCCCCGAGGTCTGGGAGCGCGACGTCCTCCCGCGCCGCCTCGGCGCCTACTCGCAGACCTGGCTCGACCAGCTCTCGACCGGCGGCGAGATCGTCTGGATCGGCGCCGGCCCCGTCGGCCGGACCGGCCGCGTCGCCTTCTACTTCCGTGAGGACGTGCGGATCGCCGGGCCGCCGCCCGCGAACGCCAAGCTCGAGCGGCCCGAGGGCGATATCCACGACGCGATCCGCGAGCTCCTCGCCCAGCGGCCCGCGTTCTGGCTCGATCTGGTCATCGACCTCTCCGAGGGCGCGACGACCTGGGAGAAGGAGGAGCTCCACTCGGCGCTCTGGGACCTCGCCTGGGCGGGCGAGGTGACCAACGACGCGGTCGCGCCGCTGCGGGCACCGCGGCTGAAGGCGTCGGAGACCGCCGCCGCCCGCCGAGGCCGCCGCTTCAGCGCCCGCCGGAACGCGACCGGGCAGGCCGTCGCCGGGCGCTGGTCGCTGACCGAGTCGCTGTTCCGCGGAGCACCGCCCTCGGGTCCGCGCCTGCGCGCGCAGGCCGAGCTGATGCTCGAGCGCTACGGGATCGTCACTCGCGAGACCGTCCTCGCCGAGGGCGTGCCGGGCGGCTTCTCGGCGCTCTACGGCGAGCTCTCCAACCTCGAGATGCTCGGCACGGCTCGCCGCGGCTACTTCGTCGAAGGCCTCGGCGGCGCCCAGTTCGCGCTCGCCGGCGCCGTCGAGCGCCTGCGCTCACTGCCGCGGGTGGACGACGAGCACGTCGTCCTCGCCGCCACCGATCCCGCACAGCCGTACGGCGCGAGCCTCGCCTGGCCGCGGCTGCCGGCCCGCGACGAGGACGACGACGGCCGCGGCGGCCGCCGCCCGAGCCGCGTCGCCGGCGCCTACGTCGTGCTCCGAAACGGCGAGCCGGTGCTCTACCTCGAGCGCGGCGGCAAGGGCCTGCTGCGCCTGGCCCGCTCCACCGAGGAGTCCTTCGCGACGGCGCTCGGCGCCGTCGTCGAGGCGGTCGGCGCCCGGCAGGTCCCGCGGCTGGGGCTGGAGCGGATCGACGGCGAGGCCGCGATCGGGCACGAGTGCGAGCAGGCGCTCGTCGACGCCGGGTTCGAGCGCCAGCCGCGCAGGCTCGTCGCCTCGCCGTAGCGCGGTTGCACTGAACCAGCCGGCGCGCGCCTCAGCCCGGGTTGGCGGCGGTGACGATCCAGGTGGACGCGTGCGCCCAGACGCCGTCGTCGCGGACGAGGTCGGCGTAGGCGTCGCTGAGCTCCGCCTCGAGCTTCGGCCGGATCTTCTCGGCCTCGTCGCCGGCGAGGCGGATCAGCTCGCCGGCCGGGCCGATCGCCATCACGACCTCGATCGCCTTGTCGAGGTCGTCGCCCATCAGGTAGTCGATGTCGCAGCGATGGAGCGCGATGTCCGTGAACCCGGCGGCGGTGACGATGTCGGAGGTCGTGTCGGCATTGGCCATCGAGAACGGCCCGGGGCCGCAGGTCGGCTCGTCGGTCTCCTCGGGCCGTTCGAGGTACTGGTCGACGACGAGCTCGCCGCGGTGGAGCCACTCGTTGGCGAGCTTGCTGCGCCAGACGACCATGCAGAGCCGGCCGCCGGGACGGAGCGACGAGCGGACGTTGCGCAACGCCGCGACGGGACTGGCGAAGAACATCGTCCCGAACCGTGAGAAGGCGAGGTCGTATCCGGAACCGAGGTCGGCGACCTGGACGTCGCCGGTCACGTAGCGGACGTTCTCGATCCCGTTCGCCGCCGCCTCCTCGGCTGCCGCGTCGACGAAGCGTTCGCCGGCGTCGATCCCGACGACCTCGCCGTCCGGCCCGACCATCTCGGCCAGGGCGAGGGTCGTCTCACCGAGTCCGCAGCCGACGTCGAGCACCCGCTCGCCGGGCTGCGGCCGGCAGAGCCCGTAGGCGGCATCGGAGAAAGGCCGGATCGAGACCGCGAGGACGTCGCGGTGCTTCGCCCAGCGGTCGAAGAGGACTCCGCTCCACGCTTCGACGGCCTCCTCGTTGTCGGCGGCGACGGTCTCCATGGCTGCTCCCCTCGTTCGCTCGATTCGATGGTGGCAGAGTCGCCCTTGCGACTCAACCGCTGCGAATCCGGAAACGACGTTGGGCCCTAGCCGTGGCGATCCCAGGCCCGCAGGAAGGGCTCTGGATCGACTGGATCGCCGTGGACCCGGACCTCGAAGTGGAGGTGGCAGGGCGTCGAGGCCGCATTGCCGGTCTTGCCGACGCGACCGACGTACTGCGCGGTTCGCACCCGGTCGCGCCTGCCGACGGCGGGCGGTGCGATCAGGTGCGAGTAGAAGTAGTCCTGGCTCGTCTTCAAGCCGTCGATCAGCACGTAGTAGCCGTAGAGCACCGGGTCGTAGCCGACCTTCTTCACCTCGCCGCCGCGGGCGGCCAACAGCGGCGTCCCGCAGTCGGCGATGATGTCGAAGCCCTCGTGGACGCGGCCGCCGCTCCGCGGCGCCCCGAATTCGCCGATCGCGCCACGGGTGCCGTGGGGGCCGTCGACCGGGAAGACGTGGGTGCGGAGCCGAAAGCGGCCGGCGTACTTCATCGCGCCGCCCAGCGGTCCGACGCGGAACTCGTAGCGGCCGTCGTCGGCGACGCCGCCGTGGCGGGTCATCCCGTTCCAGACCCGGGCCAGGCGTCCGCCCGGGCGCGCGTCGCGCTCGCGATAGACGCGGACGAGCTTGTCGCCCTTCGCCCGCCGGACCTCGATCCGGAGGTCGACGGCGTGGGTCGCCGCGAACCCGTAGTGGAGGCGGATCTTGCGCTCGGCGTCGAAGGTCGGGTGCTGCGGCGAGATCGACGTCCGCTTGAGCTCGAAGCCGACGCCGCGAGCGGCCGTCGAGCTCGCTTCGGCGCCGGCGCCCGCAACCAGCGCGACCGCGACGGCGATCAGGGTGAATGGGCGGATCCGCATCGCGCGCTCAGGTTAGGGGCGGCCGCGGCTTAGCGCGCCGCCGCGGCCGCCGCCGCCTCGCAGGTCGCGAGCTCCCCGTCCTGCGGCATGTCCCGCCGCAGGCTGAAGAAGCAGACCCCGCCCGCCACCAGCGGCAACCAGAAGAGGATCACGCGGTAGGCGAGGACGGCGGCGGTGACGATCGCGGCCGGGGCGCCGTAGACGATCAGGGTGCCGATCAGCCCGCCGTCGATCCCGCCGATCCCGCCCGGGATCGGGAGCAGGCCACCGAGCTGGCCGATCAGATAGCCCATCAGCACGATCGAGATCTCGGGCGAGTAGCCGAAGGCGTGGAAGGTCGCCCAGAGGACGGCGTTGTCGAAGGCCCAGTAGCCGATCGCCCCGGCGATGACGCGGGCGTTGCCGGAGCGGACGATGTCGATGGCCCCCTCGCTGCCGGTGATCAGCGCCCGGCGCGAAGCGGCGATGAACCGGGTCGCCCTGGAGGCGTCGCCGTCGGGCCGCTCGCCCACCGGGAAGCGGGGGATGATCAGCACGGCGGCGATCACGAGGATGGACATCAGCGCCGGCAGCAGCGTCAGCGTCCACGGCTCGTCGACGCCGAACAGGCCGAAGAACATCAGCAGGCCGATGATCGCGACGGCGAAGAAGTTGACCGAGCTCTTGATCAGGAAGAAGGCGACGGAGCGGTGCGCGATCCGGTCGGCGTCCATCCCGCCCTCGTGCAGGACCCAGGCGCCGAGGGCGAGGCCGCCGGCGCCGCTGGCCGGGACGATCGAGCCCATCGCCAGCTCCGAGCCGCCGATCTGCCAGCTCCGCCTCCAGCTCAGCCCGCGGCAGAACACCGGGGCGAACATGACCACGTAGGAGGCGAACGAGAGCGCCTCGAACGCGATCGCGATCGCCACCCATCCCGGCGCGGCGTCGGGCAGCAGATCGCGGACCTCCCCGAGCCCAGGTGCCGTCCAGGCGATCAGCATCAGGACCGCGATCGCGACGAACGCGGGGATGCTCCTCTTCGCGAGGCTCTTCAGCTCCCACTGGGACGAGTCGTCGGACGAGTCGCTCGCGCTTGTGGAGCGGGTCAGTCGATCAGAACCCGCCATTGACGCTCATCGTCGCACAGGCAACGAAGGCCATCAGGAATCGGGAAGCGCGTCCCACTCCTCCCACGAGATGTCGCGGCCGGGCCAGCGGACCTCCTCGAACGGCCACTCGGCGGCGATCCAGCGACGGACCTCCGCCTCCAGGACCTGCTCGAGGTCGCCGTCCTCCTCGTCGGCGCGGACCCAGAGGAAGACGTCCGCGTCGGCGCCCTGCTTGTCGGGCGGGTCGACGTAGACGCAGCCGAGCAGCCGGCTCTCGTCGGGCGCCATCACCGCGTAGTTGAACGAGCGCCTGAGCATCGCCTCCTTCTGGTGCCAGCCGAGGTCGATCAGGTCGTCCTTGATCGTCATTCCGGGGTCGGGCCAGCCCCAGTACGGGAATCGCTCGCGGAGGCGCTCGGCGCTGCTCATCACCGCCTCGTAGTCCTTGATCAGATCGTCGACGGTGAGGATCCGCAGGCGGAAGCGCTCGTGGTCGACGCCGGGCGGGATCGGGTGCTCGAGAGGGATCAGACGCATGGCCCGCTTCTAGCAGGAACCACGGCTCCCTAATCTGCGGGGGGTGAAGAGCGGGACGGCAGCGCTGACGATCGAGGGGCTCGCGAAGACCTACGACGACGGGACCGTCGGCCTCGACGGCCTCGACCTCGAGGTGCCCGCGGGCGAGTTCTTCGGCCTCCTCGGACCCAACGGCGCCGGCAAGACGACGCTGATCAACTCCGTCTGCAACCTGATCCGGACCACCGGCGGGCGGATCTCGGTGTTCGGCTTCGAGCACGACTCGATGGAGGCGCGACGGCTCGTCGGGGTCGCCGAGCAGGACCCGAACCTCGATCGCTTCCTGACCGTCCGCGAGTCGCTCGTCTACCACGGCGGCTACTTCGGGATGAACGCCGCCGACTCCGATCGGCGAGCGGACGAGATGATCGACGTCTTCGACCTCCGCGCCAAGGCGCACACGCGGACCTCGAAGCTCTCCGGCGGCATGAAGCGCAGGCTGCTCCTCGCCCGCGCGCTGCTGCACGAGCCGCTGCTCGTGATCCTCGACGAGCCGACCGCCGGCGTCGACATCGAGCTGCGCCACGACCTCTGGAGCTACATCCGCCTGCTCCACGAGCAGGGGACGACGATCCTCCTGACGACGCACTACCTCGAGGAGGCGGAGTCGCTGTGCGAGGACATCGCCCTGATCTCCGCCGGGCGGATCGTCGCCCGCGACACGCCGGAGGGCCTGAAGCGGCGCTTCGACGCGACCAGCCTCGAGCAGGTCTACCTGCAGACGGTCTCGACCTCCCTGCCGGCCGTGATGGCGGCGGAGGAGCAGGGAGCCGACCGATGAGCGCCGCCGACCGGACCGCCGTCGCCGCCGCCCCCGCCGCGCCGGCGCCCGTCTACGCCGCGCCCGACCCGGCGCGCTCGATGCGTGCGCTCGTCCTCCGCGAGTGCCGGCGCGTCACCCGCTTGTGGACGCAGACGATCCTCGCCCCGGTCGTCTCCTCGGCGCTCTTCATCCTCGTCTTCGGCCTCTCGCTCGGCAGCCGGATCAGCGACATCAACGGGTTCCCCTACGACGTCTTCATCGTCCCCGGGCTGATCGCGATGGCGATGGCGCAGGCCGCGTTCTCGAACAACTCCTCGAGCCTGCTGCAGGCGCGGAACGACCGCTACATCAACGACGTCCTCGCCTCGCCGATGCAGCCGTGGCGGATGAACTTCGGCTACATGCTCGGCGGCGTCTTCCGCTCCTTCGCGATCGGCCTGTCGCTCGTCGTCATCGCGCTGCCGCTGACCGGCGTGCCGATCGAGCGCCCGGCGCACCTGATCGTCGCGGCGCTCCTGCTCGTCGTCCTCTTCGCGGCGCTCGGCGTGGTCGTCGGCATCTACGCGCAGAGCTTCGACCACCACAGCTTCATCAACAACATCCTGATCCTGCCGCTGACGTTCCTCGGCGGCGTCTTCTACTCGATCGAGATCCTGCCCTCGCCGTGGCAGGAGCTCTCCCACGCGAACCCGATCTTCTACATGGTCGATGCTGTCCGCTACGGCTTCCTCGGCTCGAGTGACGTCAACGTGGGACTGGCCTTCGGCTTCACGGCGCTGGTCGCGATCGCGATGGTGGCCTGGGCGCAGTGGCTGTTCCAGACCGGCCGCAAGCTGAAGCCCTGAGAAGCTCGGGGCGGCTCAGCGATGGATCGTGCAGTCGAGGGGGTAGAAGGGCGGGTCCATCGAGCACTCGGACTCGCGGATCTTCAGCTTCACCCGGTCGGTCCCGTCGCCCTCGGCACGGATCCGGAACGACGCCGATCCCCGGCTGTGCAGCGATTTCCGGATCAGCTTGTAGACCTTGCCGCCCCGGCCCTGATGCTGGAGGACCCACGGGTCGCCGGAGATCCTGTCGTCGAGGCTGGTCGGCGCGGCCGCGTGCTTGCCGTGGAAGACCGTCGCGACGCGAACCGAGTCGGCGCGCTTGACGCCGATCAGCAGCCGGGTGTGCGGCAGCTGCCCGTCATCCCGTACGAAGTAGGTCAGATCCACGACACGCGGCGGTGCAGCGCCGAGCGCTCCGGCCGGCGGCCCGAAAGCGACCGCGAGAACCGTGGCGATCCCGATGGCTGTCAGTCGCCTCCCCACAACGGCGATCCTACGCCTCCCGGCGGGGATTTCAATGCCTGAGGGCGACACCATCCATCGGGTGGCGATGCGCTTCCAGTCGGCGCTCGTCGGCAGGGAGATCGAGCAGGCGGACGCGCCGAGCGCCCGCTCGCCGATCCACACGCGCGCCGCGGAGCTCGCCGGCCGCACCCTCGAGCGTGCGGAGGCACGGGGCAAGCACCTCCTGCTCCACTTCTCCGGCGACGCCGTCGTCCACAGCCACCTCGGGATGAACGGCCGTTGGTTCGTCCGCGGCGACGGGCGGATGCCGTTCGGCCGGCCGTGGCTCGTTCTCGCGAGCGGGCCGGCCGTCGCGAGCCAGAACGGCGGCAAGATCCTGCGCGTCACCAGCGCCGCCCGCGCTCGCAACGACCCGCTGCTGATGCAGCTCGGCCCCGACCCGCTCGCCCCCGGATTCGACCCGGCGGCGGCGACGGAGCGGCTGCTCTCCTACGAGCCCGCCGTCCCGGTCGGCGAGGCCCTTCTCGACCAGTCCCTGATCGCCGGGATCGGCAACGTGATCAGGATCGAGGCGTGCTTCCTCCCCCGGGTCAGCCCGTGGCGGCGGATCGCCGACCTGACGGCGGAGGAGGCACGGGGCATCGTCGACGCGACGAGCTGGGTGATGGAGACGGCGATCGCCAAGGGCAGCCGCCCGAAGCAGATCTACGGCCGCGACCGCCGCCCCTGCCCGCGCTGCGGCGGCCGGGTCATGATCCGCGGACAGGGCGACGACAACCGCGTCACCTACTGGTGCGAGGGCTGTCAGCGATAATCGCCGCCATGGGCGAGGAACAGGCAAGCGCGGTCGACCTGCTCGCGCGCGTGCCGCTGCTCTCCGGGCTGGAGCCGGGCGAGCTCGAGCGCATCGCCCAGGTCGCGATTCCGCGATCGTTCCCGAAGGGGGCCCGCGTCTTCCACGAGGGCGACACGAGCGACGCCTGTTACGTGATCCGCGCCGGCGAGGTCCGCGTCACCCGCGAGCACCCCGACGGCCGGGCGATCGCACTCGCCACCCTCGGGCCGGGCGAGCTCGTCGGCGAGCTGGCGATGATCGACGGCGGCGTCCGCTCCGCGAGCGTGGAGGCGCTGACCGACGTGGACCTGCTCGCGGTCTCGGCGACGGACATGCGGGGGCTGCTCGAGCGCAACGCGCAGATCACCGCCAAGCTCGTGGTCGCGCTGACCAAGCGCCTGCGGGAGACGAACGAGCGGATCAGCCGCCAGTCCTTCCAGACGGTGCCGAGCCGCGTCGCGGGAGTGCTGTCGCAGCTCGTCTCCGAGGACAACGCCGAGCAGGGCCGCGACGGCGTCACGATCCGGATGAACCAGGCCGACCTCGCCCAGCTCGCCGGCACGTCGCGCGAGAGCGTCAGCCGCTTCCTCGCCGTCCTCGAACGCGCCGGCGTCGTCCGCGTCGGCCGCGGCCGGGTCACGGTGCTCGAGCCGCATCGGCTGCGCGCTTACATCTTTTAGATCACCCCGAGGGAATGCTCCGGCTTCGCCGTCCGCTTCCCTCGGACCGTTGGGTGTTGCTTGACGGGAACCCTGTGAGTCCGGGTACGGGTCCCCTCTTGCGTCTATAGGCTCCGGGCGGTGAGCGCCTTGTACGTCCTCAACTTCTACTCGCCGGTCTTCGTCGATCAGCTCAAGCGGGGGCGGAAGTCCGCCACGATCCGGCTCGGCGACAAGACCCGCAAGTACGACCGCGGCCAGGTCGTCTGGATCACGGTCGGGTACCGGCACGGCCCTCGCGAGAAGATCTTCTCCGCGGTCATCGACGACGTCGAGGTGAAGAAGGTCAAGGACCTCTCCCCGCGCGACATCGAACACGACAACCCGGAGTTCCGCCGGCTCGACGACACGGTCAACTTCCTCGAGCAGATCTACAGCCGCCCGATCGACCCCGACGACGTCGTCACGGTGATCCGCTTCTCGCAGATCGTCGAGCGCCCGCAGTCGAACTTCGGCAACGGCGAGACCCCGTCCCAGAACTGAGGCGCGGCTCGCCGCGGGGGTAATGGCGGGCTACGAGTTCCTGACCACCTGGCTGCTCGACGCGCCCCGCGAGGACGTCTGGGACGCGATCTGGGACTCGGGCGAGTGGCCGACGTGGTGGCGGGGCGTCGTCGAGGCGGTCGAGACCGATCCCGGGACCCCGTGCGGCGTCGGCCGCCGCGGCCGCTACGCCTGGCGCAGCCGAATCCCGTATCCGATCCGCTTCGAGGTCGTCTCGACCGTCGTCGAGCGGCCGCGCCTGCTCGAGGGCCACGCGACCGGCGAGCTCGAGGGCGTCGGACGCTGGCGCTTCCTCGAGCAGGACGGCGCCACCGCCGCCCTATACGAGTGGAACGTCCAGACGACGAAGCCGTGGATGAACCTCGTCGCTCCGCTCGCCCGCCCGGTCTTCCGCTGGAACCACGACCAGGTGATGCGCTGGGGCGGCCAGGGCCTCGCCCGGCGCCTCGGCTGTCGCCTGCTGGCGTCGAGCTGACCCGTGACCGATCGCCCGCTCGCGCGTAGTGTCGGCAGGGTGCTCCCCGCCTCGATACCAATGTGGCTCGCCCCGGCGCTGACCGCGGCCGTCCTGGTCGGCGGCTGCGGCGACGACGGCGGCGGCGGTACGACTTCCGAGCCGGGAGGGTTGGTGGGCCGGACCTTCGTCTCGACCGCCGACTGGTCCGGCGAGGGCTCCCCGTTCTCCTCGCCCGTGACCGTGACGTTCAAGGACGACGGCGGCATGACCTGGCGGGCGCAGTGCAACACCGCGGCGGCGAACGTCGAGATCACCTCCGACCGCCTCGACGTCGGCCAGATCGCAGCAACTGAGATGGGGTGCGCCGCACCCGCGATGAAGCAGGACGACGAGCTCTCCGCCTTCTTCGCCGCCGACCCGAGCTGGAGCCTCGATGGCAACCGGCTCACGCTGAGCTCGGAACAGGGGTCGATCGAGGTCGACCTTCAGGCCGACGCGAACTGAGCCGATCGGTCAGCTGATCGTCGACCGGGGTGTCTCCTCGGCGATGCGCATCCGGCTGCGGCGGGCGCTGAGCGCCTGAGCCCAGTCGACGTTGGTGTAATCGAGTGCCGCGAGCAGGGCCGGGAACCCGAGCAGCGGCGGGCGGCCCTTGCCGGTCCGCTGGAGCTGGATCCGGTGCCAACCGGTCCCGGCGGCGGCGCCGAGCAGGCGGCGGACGGGTGCCGGGCCGCCGAGGCGGGGCCCGGGCCGGTCGAGCGTGTCGGTCTCGCCGGCGACGAACCTGCCCGCGAGATCCGGCCGGACCGCGAGCGGGCGGCCGGCGCCGATCACGTCGCAGACGCCGCCGGCCAGCGCGCGGTCGACCTCGGCGCGGGTCCGGAAGCCGCCGGTCAGCATCACCGGCACGTCGACGGCGGCCGTAACCGCGGCGGCGCTGTTCCAGAAGGGCGACTCGTGCTCGCTGCGGAGCTCCTCGCCGTCGGCGTCGTATCCGGCCATCTCCGGGCGCTCGTAGTTGCCTCCGGAGATCTCGATCAGGTCGATCCCGCCCGCCGCGAGCATCCGCCCGAGCTCGGCGAGATCGTCGTCGGCGCCGCGGCGGGCGTCGAGCTTGACCGCGATCGCCGTCTCCGGCGGCAGCGCCTCGCGCATACCGGCGAGGATCTCGAGCAGGAGCCGCGCGCGAGCGGCGAGGTCGCCGCCGTAGACGTCGTCGCGCCGGTTCTGCTCCGGGTCGAGGAAGCTGCTGATCAGGTATCCGTGGGCGCCGTGGATCTGCACGCCGGGAAAGCCGGCGGCGACGACGCGCAGGGCAGCGTCGACGAACCGGGCCCGCACCTCGTCGATCTCGTCGCGGGTCAGCGCGCGTGGCTTCGCGAAGGCGCCGGCGATCGCGACGGCGGGGCCGTCGGAGGGCGCGACCGGGTGCGAGTTGACGTAGCGGTTGACCTGCCGACCCGGGTGCGAGAGCTGGACCAGGGTCGGCGTCCCGGCGCTCGCCTCCGCGACCCGGCGCAGCGCCCCGGGGTCCGTCGCGGCATCGACGACGATGTTGCGGGCGCGCTCGAGGTGGCGGCGATCGACCATCGCGTTGCCGGTGAGCACGAGTCCGGCGCCGCCGCGCGCGTTCGCCGCGTAGAGGCGCTCGTGCTGCTCGGTCGGGTCGTTGCGCCGATCGGCGATCCCCTCCGTCATCGCCGCTCGCCCGAGCCGGTTCGCGAGCACGAGGCCGCATGGCAACTCCAGGGGATCGGTCAGGATGGCGGCCACTCGGTTCGGGAACCTAGCGCCTCCTCCGCATCCGGGCAGCGACCCCGGGAGCGATCTGAGTCGCTGGCACTTAGATCGCTTGACAGCCGTGCAACGGCCGCTAGACTCGGCCTCGGCCCGTTGGCACTCTCACAGCTAGAGTGCCAAGCCACACAGACGAACGTCTTTCCCACGACCACTGTTCAACCCTCACGGAGGTAACTACGCATGAAGCTCAAGCCCTTGGGTGACCGCCTGATCGTTCGGGCGGTCGAGGAGGAGGAGACGACCGCCAGCGGACTCGTGCTCCCCGACACCGCGAAGGAGAAGCCCCAGAAGGGCGAAGTCCTCGCGGTCGGCGACGGCAACTGGGACGAGGACGGCGACAAGCGGATTCCGCTCGACGTCGCGACCGGCGACATCGTCCTCTACAGCAAGTACGGCGGCACCGAGGTCAAGGTCGACGGCGAGGACCTGCTGGTCCTCCGCGAGTCCGACGTCCTGGCCAAGGTCGAGTAGCGACCGCCTTCCCCACGGAACCCACAAGCATCAGGAGGAATCACTGATATGGCTCACAAGGAGCTCAAGTACGGCGCCGACGCGCGCGCCGCTCTGCAGGACGGCGTCGACGCCGTCGCCGACGCGGTCAAGGTGACGCTCGGCCCGAAGGGCCGCTACGTCGTCCTCGACAAGAAGTTCGGCGCCCCGACCATCACCAACGACGGCGTCACGATCGCTCGCGAGATCGAGATCGAGGACGTCTTCGCCAACCAGGGCTCGCAGCTCGTCCGCGAGGTCGCCACGGCGACCAACGACGTCGCCGGCGACGGGACCACGACGGCGACGCTGCTCGCGCAGACGATCGTCCGCTCGGGTCTGAAGAACGTCGCCGCCGGCGCCAACCCGCTCGCTCTTCGCAAGGGGATCGAGACGGCCGTCAACCAGGTCGTCGAGAACCTCCGCGAGAAGCAGTCGAAGGAGGTCGGCGGCAAGGATCAGATCGCCCGCGTCGCTTCGATCTCGGCGGCCGACGACGAGATCGGCGACATCATCGCCGACGCCATCGAGAAGGTCGGCAAGGACGGCGTCGTGAACGTCGAAGAGGGCCAGACCTTCGGGATGGAGCTCGAGTTCACCGAGGGGATGCAGTTCGACAAGGGCTACATCTCGCCGTACATGGTCACCGACCAGGAGCGGATGGAAGCGGTCCTCGAGGACCCCTACATCCTGATCGCGAACCAGAAGATCGGTTCGGTCCGCGACATCCTGCCGATCCTCGAGCAGACGATGCAGGGCGGCAAGCCGCTGGTCATCATCGCCGAGGACGTCGAGGGCGAGTCCCTCGCGACGCTGGTGGTCAACAAGCTCCGCGGCACCTTCACGGGCGTCGCGGTCAAGGCCCCCGGCTTCGGCGATCGCCGTAAGCGGATGCTCGAGGACATCGCGATCCTCTCGGGCGGCGAGGTCATCACCGAGGAGATGGGCCTGAAGCTGGAGAACACCCAGCTCAGCCAGCTCGGCAAGGCCCGTCGCGTCGTCGTCAGCAAGGACACGACGACGATCATCGACGGCTCCGGCGACAAGGCGCAGATCGAGGGCCGGATCGGCCAGATCCGCTCCGAGATCGAGAACACCGACTCCGACTTCGATCGGGAGAAGCTCCAGGAGCGTCTCGCGAAGTTGGCCGGCGGTGTCGCGGTCGTCAAGGTCGGCGCTGCCACCGAGACCGAGATGAAGGAGAAGAAGCACCGCGTCGAGGACGCGCTGCAGGCCACCCGGGCCGCCCTCGAAGAGGGCATCGTCCCCGGCGGTGGCGTCGCTCTCCTGAACGCCCAGGACGCGGTCGACACCAAGGGCCTCGAGTCCGACGAGGCGACCGGCGCGGAGATCATCCGCCGCGCGCTCGAGGAGCCGCTCCGTCAGATCTCCGAGAACTCGGGGTTCGAGGGGTCGGTCGTCGTCAACAAGGTCCGCGACATGAAGCCCGGCGAGGGTCTCAACGCGGGGACCGGCGATTACGGCGACCTGATCAAGGACGGCGTCATCGACCCGACCATGGTCACCCGCTCGGCGCTGCAGAACGCGGCTTCGATCGCCAAGAACATCCTGACCACGGAGTGCATCGTGGCCGAGCCGCCCGAGGAGGGTGGCGCCGCCGGGATGCCCGGTGGCATGCCCGACATGGGCGGGATGATGTAAGGAGTCCCTCGGGACTCTCGCGGCCCCGGCCGGTTTCGGGAGCAGGGGCCGCACCGCTTGAAGAAGGGCCCGGGAGCGATCCCGGGCCCTTCTCGTTCGTGGCTCAAGTCGAACCGGTGGATCTGCCGATGGGGCGA
>JADFCZ010000120.1 GCA_018263295.1 Conexibacter sp. | reverse complement strand
GCTCGAGGCCGCGGACGTGCGCGGCCGCGTCGCCGCCGCGGGCGGCGAGGGCGCGGGCGAGGTCGTGCGGCGTGCTCGCATCCTCCGGCGCGGGAACGAAATCGGCGAGGGAGGCGCGCTCGACGAGACGGTGTTCGAGCGGGTCGTCGCCGGCCGACGCCGCGGGCGGCGGGTCGAGGAGATCGCGCACCTCGTCGACGAACGGGCTCCGGGGCGCCTCGCCTCCGGCCTCGTCGCTGGCGGGGTAGGAGAGGTGGAGGCGGCGCTCGGGCTTCGCCACGCAGGTGTAGAAGAGGTACCGCTCTTCGGCGGCGGGATCGGTCCGGCCCGGCAGCCCGAGGGCCCGCCGGCGCTCGTCGCTCAGCAGCGGGTCGCCGCTGCTCGCGGCCGGGAACGATCCGTCGGCGAGCCCGGCGACGAACAGGTGGGACACCCTGGTCGCGCGGAGCCGATAGGGGCTGAGGATCCGGACCCGGCCCTCGGTCGGACCGCGCCAGAGCGGGACGCGGACGTGGGCGAGCAGCTCGGCGAAGCCGGCGAGCGAGCGCGGCGCCGCGGCGCCCAGCGCCACGACCTCGCTCAGGGCCCGGTCGACCGCGCTGGCGGCGCGGAGCTCGACCGCGGCGCCGCCGGAGGGGACGAGGCCCGAGCGGGCGTGCTCGCGCTCGGCGACGTCGGCCGCGGTGCGCGTGAGCACCCGGGCGATCGCGGCGGGATCGTCGCCGGCGGCGAGGAGGTCGTCGAGCGACCAGATCCGGCGCGGCTCCTCGAAGTCGCCCGCCCACTCGTCCAGGGCTTCGGCGGCCGTCTCCATCCGCTCGCGCCGGACCGTCCGCTCGAGCCGGTCGACGGACGCGGGCCGGGCGCGGGAGGGCCGCCGCAGGTAGGAGACGACCCTCGCCGCCGAACCGTCGCCGCCGGCGATCTCGAGCAGCTCGCCGAGCGCGGCGCCGGTCGCCGTGCGGGCGAGCGGCAGGCTCGCCTCCGGCGCGAGCGGGATCCCCATCCGGGCCAGTGTCCGCGCGATCTGGGGAGCCTGGCGATCCGGGCTGCGCACGGCGATCGCGATCTCGTCGGGGTCGGCGCCCTCGGCCAGCAGGCGGGCGATCTTGCGGCCGATCAGCTCGGCCTCGCCGCGCTCGCCGGCCCCTTCGAGCAGGCGCAGCGAGTCGTCCGGCTCCATCCGGCCGGCATCCGGCTCGAACAGGTTGCCGGCGAGGTGGTGGAGCAGCGCCGGGCCGTCGTCCGCCGTGGCCGGCCGCTCCGTGACCGTGGCTCCGAGCTCGTCGCGGAGGACGCCGAGCAGCTCGGCGCGGGCGGTCAGCGCCTGCCGGTCTTCGAACGTGACCGTGATCGTGACCGCGGCGGCCTCGGCGAGGGCGCCGACGAGCTCGATCTGCTCGCGGGTCAGGTCGTCGAATCCGTAGAGGAACACGGGGCGGTCGGCCCATGCCTCCGGGTGGGAGCGCAGGGCCGCAGTCGCGCGGGCGGCGAGCTGGTGCTCGTCGATACCACCGGACGCGTCGCGGAGCCGCTCGAACGCGGCGAACAGGGTCTGGATCTCGCGCTCGTAATCGCCGGCTTCGGCCGCCGCGATCGCGACGCCGAGCGCCGCCGCATCGAACCCGGCGGCCTGGAGCTCGCCGAGCAGCGACTCGAGCGCCGGCGCGAAGCCCTCGTGCGCGGACGAACGGGCGAGGCGGCGGAGGCCGGTCGCGGCGGCCGCCTCGCGGGCGAGCCACGTCCGCTGGACGGGTGTCAGCGGCGGCGGCGCGTCGAGCCCGACCGCGCGGGCGACCTCGCCGAACAGCCCCGGGAAGCTCGTGATCGTGCCCCCGAGGATCCCGCCCGGCACGGCGCAGAGCTCGCGCTCGAGCCGGTCGACGTCGTCGCTGGTCGGCGCGACGAGCACCGGCTCGCGATCGAGCGCGTCGCGAAACGCGGCGACCATCGCCGCGCCGCGTCCCGATCCCGGGGGGCCGGCGACGACGTCGAGGCTCAACTCGGACTCCGCGCAGGGGTTCGGTGCGGCATTGCCTGAGCATAGGTCGCGCCGCGGGCGCTCCACCTGACTTCCCTTGACCCCTTCGACTCCGGCGCGGGCGCCGGGTTGCATGCACCGTTTTGCCGTCGGGGTGCCTGTCTATCTTCGCCCTGTGCCCCTCTGCTTCATCGATCCGGCCGATGCGATCCGCGTGGTCGCCGATTCAGTCGGGCGCGAGGCCCGGCGGCAGCTCCTCGGCGAGGCGGTGCGCGCCTGGGTCGACGAGATCCCCGACGACGAGCTCGAGGCCCACTACTCCAAGGCCATCCAGGAGCTCGACGAGCACGACATCTCGATGCTCGCCGCCTGGCACGCCTCGATGGACATCGCGCACCCGATCCCGAACCGCGATTTCCTCATCAACGCCTTCGGCTCGCTCGGCCGCCACCGCCGCGAGGCCCTGAAGCTCGCGGCAGGCTTCCGCGGCGAGGAGGCCGTCGACCGCGGCCTCACAGAGGAGCGCGCGCTCGAGACGGTCCTCGAGTGGCTCTCGCCCCAGCGCCAGGAGGAACTGGCAGTGGAGGCGATGGAGCTCTACCTCTGGGACAGGGCGGGGTCCGATAACTAGCTGAGGGCGGAGCGTTCGCCGAGGCGGGCGTTTGTTCGGCTGGGGAGGGGATGCTGGAGCGTCGGGCGCTCCCTTCGGCAGGCGCCCCACTGATCGGGATCAGGGCTGCACAGCAACCACAATCCCGATCAGTACGCCCGGCCACGACCCCGTTCCCCAGCCGAACCAACTCTCACCCCACCACCAACCCCCGGGCCAACACGCCGGTCCCACGGGATCTGGCGGCGGGTGGCGCGGGGGAGGGCTCCCATCGTCCCGAGCAATGCCGGTGGCGCAGGGACGATGGGACACCCCCGCGACAGGACCCGCCGCTGTCAACAGTCCGCCGGGAACGCCAACCGGCGACGCGGCCGACGCCTACAGATCGGCCTCGAAGATCCGGTAGGTCTTGACGATCTCGCCGCCCATGGCCTCCATGCCGCGGTTCATCGGCACGTTCGTCTCGAGGATCCAGCCCGTCTCGCCGCCGTGCTGGGGCGTCTTCGCCGCCATGTCGTAGTGGCGGGCGTAGAGGCCGGCGGCGACTCCGGTGTGCTGGTAGTCGGGCTTGACGCCGAGCGCGAAGACCCGGACCGAGTCGATCTTCTTGCGCTCGCGCAGGGCGGTGATCCAGCCGAACGGCAACAGGCGCCCGTTCAGCTTCGCAAGTACCTGGTTGTAGTCGGGGAGGGTCAGCGCGACGCCGACGGTCTCGCCCTCCTTCGTCTCGGCGACCATCGCCCAGTTCTCGTCGAGGATCGGCTTCAGCTCCTTGGCGTAGGAGCGGATCTCGTTGTCGGTCAGCGGCACGAAGCCCCAGTTCTTCTCCCAGGCGGCGTTGTAGATCTCCATGAAGCGTGCGATCTCGCCGTTCATGTCGCTGCGGCGCATGCCGCGGATCGTGATCCCGTGCTCGGGCTCCAGCTTCTCCGCGAGCTCGAACAGGACCGGCATGACCTCGCTGCGCCCGGTCACGTGGAGGCTCCACTTGTAAAGGTCCATCGCCTTGGTCAGGCCGTAGCCCTCGAGCAGCTCCGCGTAGTAGGGGTGGTGCCAATTCTCGAGGATCTGGGGCCGGAGCTCGTGGCCCTGGACCAGCAGCCCGCACTCGTCGTTGGTCGAGAAGTCGAGCGGGCCGATCACGTGGTCGCGCTTGCGGTCGCGGAGCCAGGCGAAGGCGGCGTCGAGCAGCGCCTTGGCGATCGCCGGGTCGTTCTCGCACTCGAAGAAGCCGAACTGCCCCCAGTCGTTGTCCTGGAACTCGTTGAAGCGGTGGTCGACCTGGGCGCTGATCCGCCCGACCACGCGGCCGTCGCGGCGGGCGAGGAAGTACTCGGCCTCGGCGTGCTCGAAGTATGGGTTGTGCCCGCGGTCGAGATGGCGCTTGCGCTCGCTGATCAGCGGCGGCACCCACTGGTCGACCCCCTCGTAGAGGCGGAAGGGCAGCATCACGAACTCGCGGAGGTCCGAGCGGCCGGAGACGGGGGAGACGGTCACGTCACTCATCGACCGCCGACCTTATCTCCGGGATCGCCTGTGCGTTGTCGCGGAAGTGGACGGAGCGGATCCCGATCTCGGTCGCGGCGGCGCAGTTGACCTCGGTGTCGTCGATGAACAGGCACTCCTCGGCGGCGATGCCGTCGAGCCGGCCGAGCGTCAGCTCGTAGATCCGGTGGTCGGGCTTGCGCATGCCGACGAAGGCCGAGTCGACGACGGTCTCGAAGATCTCGTCCACCGGCAGCTTCGCGCGCCAGATCGGCTCCCACTCGCGGACGTTGTTGGTCAGGATCGCCATCCGCAGCCCCCGCTCGGACAGCTCGCGCATCAGGTCGATCATCTCCTCGTTCGGGTGAAGCCCGTCGAAGTAGGTCTCCTTGAAGCGGTGCAGCGCCGGCCGCTCGCCCATCAGCGGCTCGAGGCCGTCGCGGAGGATGTCGAGGAACCGGTCCTCGCTGATCCGGCCGCACTCGAGCTCGAACAGCGGGTTGCGGCCGCCGAGCTGACCCGCCCCGGCGGTCATCGCGATCCCGAGCTGATCGAGGGTGACGCCGGTGTCGGCCTGGAAGCGCGCGAACGCGCCGAGCAGCGGCGAGGTGAGGACGCCGCCGAAGTCGGAGATGACGGCGCGGATGGGCACGGACCGTGATTCTGCCCGAAACCGCCGACTCGGCCGGGAGCGCCCGGATCAGGGCGTGAGGATCTCGTAGCCGCCGACGGCGGGCGAGCCGCCGACGCCCCACGCGAACCGCGCAGCTTCGAGGCGGCCGTAGGGGGTCGGAAGGGCTCCGCCGGCGACCCGTCGGCCGGCGCCGCGCTCGGCGAAGTCGTCCTCCTCGGACCAGAGCTCGAGCGTGGCGCGGGTGTGTGAGCCGGCCTCGTCGTACTCGGTCGAGAGCAGCGGCTCGGTGTAGGCGACCGGCTCGCCGCGGGGGACGATCCGCGCTGCCCCGACCATCTCCTCGCCGTGGTCGCGCGAGTCCTCCGGGCGGAGCGCGACGAGGACGATCAGCCGGCTCTTCGCGGTGATCGCCCAGACGAAGCGCGCGGCCGAGAAGCCGTGCTCGGGCAGCTCCCAGGCGATGCCGGGTCCCGACATCGGGCCGTCGGGATCGCTGCCGCTCGCCGCGACCGGGTAGATGCCGAGGACGGCGTCCTCGATCGCGAACTCGAGGGCCGGGCCGGCCGGGCTCCACGAGATCTCGAGCTCGCCGCGATCGCCGGCGAGCCGAGCGCGACCGTTCTCGACGGGGCCGTCCGAGCTCGCGCGGACCGGCTCGCCGGCGCCGAGGCGGAGCGCCGTGGCGCCCTCGGGCCCGTCAGCGAGCGTGCAGTAGCCGCGCTCGCCGTCGATGAACGAGATCAGCCTCAGGACCGGTTCTCCTTGCCGGCGTCGAGTTCGGGCCCGTCGGCGGGGATCTCGCGGGCGCTGCCGTCGAAGTCGTAGTCGCTCCGCGGTCGGCGCGGGGGAGGGGTTCGGGGAGGTGTTCCGGGAGGGGGAGGTGTCCCGGCGGCCGGGCCCGCGCCTCCGGGCGGGGGCGTCCGCCCGGCGGTCCGCCAGTTGCCCGGCCGGCGGTCGTAGATGAAGAAGGCGGTCCGCGCCGGGCCGACCCGGCGGGCGGTCGCGGTCAGCAGCCTCCGCAGCGCCGCCCGGCTCGGTGGGATCAGTAACGCGAAGCCGAAGATGTCGGTGATGAAGCCCGGCGTCATCAGCAGCGCGCCGCCGAAGATGATCGCCGCCCCGTCGTAGACCTCCTTGGCCGGGAGCCGCGTCTGCCCGAGCGCCTCCTGGAAGCGCCGCCACGCCGTTCGGCCCTGTGCGCGCAGCAGCCACGCGCCGAGGAGGCTGTCGAGCAGGAGCAGCGCAATGGTCGGCAGCACCCCGATCGCGCCACCGACCTGGATGATGATGTAGAGCTCGGCGATCGGCAGGCAGATGAAGAGCAGTACGAGGAAGACGAACATCACGCTCAGCGTAGACAACGACCTCCTCCGGTCGGGCCCCGCCGTCCGCTAACTTGGACCCATGACCGACGCAGTGAAGGTGACCGAAGAGGACGTCTACGAGGCGCTCGAGGAAGTCATCGATCCCGAACTCGGGCTCGACTTCGTCTCGCTCGGGCTCGTCTACGACGTCGAGATCGAGAACGAGCGCGAGGTCTACGTGACCTTCACGCTGACCACACCCGCCTGCCCGATCGGCCCCCAGGTCTCCGAGCAGATGAAGGAGTTCGTGGGTGACATCGACGGCGTCGACGCGGTCTACCCGAAGATGATCTTCGACCCGCCGTGGTCCCCGGAGATGATGACCGAGGACGCCAAGTTCGCGCTGGGGTTCTGAGGCCGATTAGTTTCTTCCGCGGTCCCGGTCTCAGCCGGTGACAGCTACCCGAGGAGGAACGACATGAGTGACGCCGATGCGAGGATCGAGAAGGTCCACGCGACGATCATCCCGGTGTCGGATCCGGACGCGATGCTCGCCTTCTACACCGACAAGCTCGGTCTCGAGAAGCGGGTCGACGTGCCGTTCGGCGGCGACTACCGCTGGATCGAGGTCGGGCCCGAGGGTGCCGAGACGAACATCGCCCTGGCTCCGCCGCCTCCCGGCAAGGAGGACGACGCCGGCGGCCGCGAGACGGGCATCAGCCTCCGGACGGCCGACATCGATTCGTTCCACGCCGAGCTGAAGGAGGCCGGGGTCGACGTCGACGAGGAGATCAGCCGGATGGGCGATCCCGTGCCGCCGATGTTCTGGCTGCGCGACCCCGAGGGGAATGTCCTGCTCGTCGTCCAGTAGGACGGGGGAGAAGCGGCCCCGGCGAGTCAGCCGCGGGTGATCGGATCCCGGGTGCGGCGACCGTCGACGAGCCGCCATATGCCGAGCGGGTTCTCGTCGCGGAGCGCCGCCGGAAGGAAGCGATCGGGACAGTCCTGGAAGGCGACCGGACGCACGAACCGATCGGTGGCCCTGCCGCCGACCGACGTGTAGGAGTCGTCGAGCGTCGCCGGGTAGGGGCCTCCGTGCTGCTGGGCCATGCAGACCGCGACCCCGGTCGTCGGGGCGTCGAAGACGATCCGCCCGCAGATCGGCGTGAGCCGGTCGACGAGGCCCTGTCGGAGCTCAGCCTCGGACTCCTCGGAGAA
Source organism: Conexibacter sp. (assembly GCA_018263295.1). Classification (GTDB taxonomy): domain Bacteria; phylum Actinomycetota; class Thermoleophilia; order Solirubrobacterales; family 70-9; genus RHKX01. The sequence goes on along the minus strand of JADFCZ010000120.1, from coordinate 8,654 downwards.
GATCGAGGCGGAGAGCTGGCCCTCGGTGCCGCCGAGGAAACTCAGCAGTTCTGTCGCGTCCTCGTAGCGGATCAGCACCGCTGCCGGCCCGAACACCTCCTCCCGGATCCGGTCGATCGAGCTCGCGCTGGCGACGTCGGTCGACCAGAGGTGAGGCGTCGCATCGCCGTCGGGTCGATCCCGGTCTTCACCGGAGAGGGGCGTCAGCTCGGAGATCGCGTCCATCTCCTCGACCGAGCTGTCGTAGCGATCGGAGATGCCGGCGCTCAGCAGCGGCCCGGCGTCCGCTGCTGCGACCTGTGCGGCCAAAGCGTCGGCGAAAGCCGACCCGGCGGGGCCGGCGGGAACGAGTACCAGGCCCGGCTTGGTGCAGAGCTGGCCGGCGCTGTTGATGATCCCGCCCGCGAGGAGCGAGGCGACCTCCTCGGGGCGTTCCGCGGCGGCGCCGGGGGTGACCACGGCGGGGTTGGAACTGCCCATCTCGGCGAAGACCGGGATCGGCGCATCGCGGTCGGCGGCGTGCCCGGCGAGCGTCAGCCCGGCAGCGGTGGAGCCCGTGAACGCGACAGCGGTGACCTCCGGCGCCCGCACGAGTTCACCGGCGCCGTCGTGCCCGGTGTGGAGCAGCGAGTGTGTGCCGGTGGGAAGGCCGACGTCTGCGATCACCTCGTCGATCAGCGTGGCGACGAGCTCGTCCGTGCCGGTGTGGCCGGAGTGGCTCTTCGAGATCACCGGGCTCCCGGTCGCGAGCGCCGAGGCGGTGTCTCCGCCCGCGACGCCGAAGGCCAGGGGAAAGTTGCCCGCTCCGAACACGGCGACCGGCCCCCTGGGCAGCCTCGCCCGCCGGAGATCGGGCCGCGGGATCGGCTTGGCGTCCGGGTCGGGGAGGTCGATCACCGCGTCATGGAAGTCGCCGTCGGTCGCGATGCCGGCGAACATCTCGAGCTGGCGCGCGGTCCGCTCGAGCTCGCCGCGGATCCGGGCCTCGGCGAGATGGGACTCGCGGCGGGCCACCGCGACGATCTCCTCGCCGCGTTCGCGCATCGCAGCGGCGATGCCGGAGAGCAGGCTCGCCCGCAGCTCGGGGCGGCCGAGGCCGGGATCGGCGCCGGCGTCGCTTGCGGCTGCGGTGAGTTCTTCGAGATCTCGTGTGATCAACTGGTTTGCTCCTCAGGTCAATATCAGGAAAAAATTCGTCTAGCGCGCTGTCCTCCAAACCAATACTATTGGCAACGGTCCGAAGATCAATGTTCAGATGACCACATTCGAGGGAAACATATCCAGCCTTCGCGAGGAGCCCGGTCACGATCCGGACCGGACCTATGATTTCGAGCCCCTTCGCGGTCGCCAGCTCTACGAGCGCGTCGCGGACGTGATCGCCGCCCGGGTTCGAGCCGGTGCCCTGAAGCCGGGCGATCGGCTCCCCGGCGAGCGGACGATGGCGCAGCAGCTCGAGGTCGGCAGGACCACCGTCCACGAAGCGATCGCATCGCTCCAGGTCGCGGGGATCGTCGAGACGAAGCGCGGAGCGGGGTCCGTCGTGGCCGATGACGCCCTCGAGCGGCTGGAGGTCGCGGCCGGCGCGGCGCACGGATCGCGCTCCGACGCGAGCCCCGCGGCATTGCTCGAGGTGCGCGAGCTGATCGAGCCGGCGGCGGCGCGCCGCGCGGCGACCCAGGGCAAGCGCGACAAGCTGGCCGAGTCGCTGCTGACCCCGCAACCGGGGCCGCTCGACCTCGGCGACCCGGCCGCCCGTGCGGCGTGGAACGATCGCGACCGCCTCTTCCACCGCCAGATCGGGGAGATGACCGGCAACCCGATCATGGCCTCGATCTGCGCCGAGATCTCGGAGACCATGAACCAGGTCCTCTGGCAGCACCTCCGGGACAGCGTGCTGACGGACTCCGACCGCGTCCGGCTGTTCGAGGCGGAGCACCAGATGATCTACGAGGCGATCGTCTCCGGCGATCCCGACGCGGCCGAGTTCCACGGTCGCGAACACATCAAGAGAGTGCGCCGCTACATGGCGCTCGACCAATAGGAGAAACACCGATGCCGCTCTTCCCAGGCGTTCTGCCCGCCCTGCTGACCCCGTTCGACGAGAGCGGTGCGGTCGACGAGCAGGGGCTCGTGGCGCATGCCGAGTTCATGCTGGAGCAGGGGGTGCACGGTCTCGTCACCACGGGGACGATGGGCGAGGCGGGATCGATGAGCCGGGACGAGCGCAGCCGGGTCACGCGGCTCGTCTCCGAGTTCGCCGCCGGCCGCGTGCCCGTCGTCGCCGGGGTGTCCGCTCAGACACCCGCCGAGGTGATCGCCTACGCGTCGGACGCAGCGGAGGCCGGGGCGAACGCGGTCATGCTGTTGCCGCCGGTCGTCTACGAGGCCGACGAACGAGAGCTGGTCGCCTTCTACAGTGCAGTTGCAGATGCGATCGAACTGCCGATCATGCTCTACAACAACCCGAAGGCGAGTGGCTCGGGCGATCTCTCGGCGGAAACGGTTGCGACCCTGATCGAGCGGGTCGACAGGATCGTCGCCGTCAAGGAGTGCTCAGGCGACGCCCGGCGGATCGCAGCGCTGCAGGGAGCCGGGGCCGAGATCCTGATCGGCGGTGACGACTGGGCCCTGGAGGGGTTCTTCGCCGGTGCCCGCGGGTGGGTCTCGGGCGTCGCGAACGTCGCACCCCGTGCATGCGTGGACCTCTACGAGCAGTGCGAGCGCGGGGATGCCGACGCCGCCCGCATGACCTATCAGGCGATGCTCCCGCTGGCCCGCCTCGATATGCGCCCGAAGCTCGTCCAGTACTTCAAAGCGGCCAGTCAGGGACTCGGGCGCGACCTCGGAGCGCCGCGGCCCCCGCGCCTGCAGCTCTCCGAGGCGGACATGGCGGACGTCACCGCCGCGCTTGCGGCGCTCGAGGGGAGTGAGGCGCCCGTTTGAGGTCCGCGAGGGTCTTCCATGCCGTCGACTCCCACACGGAGGGGATGCCGACGCGCGTGATCCTCGGGGGGGTGCCGCCCGTGCCCGGCGAGTCGATGCTCGACCGGCGGGAGTTCTTCGAGGCCCATCTCGACGACGTCCGCTTGATGCTGATGCGCGAGCCGCGGGGCCACGGCGCCATGTCGGGTGCCGTCCTGCTACCGCCGGCAACGCCCGACGGTCACTTCGGAGTTCTCTTCATCGAGGTCTCGGGAATGCTGCCGATGTGCGGGCACGGGACGATCGGCGTCGCGACCGTCCTCGCGGAGACCGGGATGGTGCCGGTCGAGGACGGGAGGGCGACGGTTCGGCTCGACGCACCGGCGGGACGGGTCGAGGCCGACGTGACCGTCGACCCGGACGAGCCGACCAGCGTGAGACTGAGGAACGTCCCATCCTTCGTCGACGCACTCGATTGCTCGGCGAGACTCCCGGACGGTCGGGAGATCCCCTACGACATGGCCTTCGGGGGCAACTTCTACGCCCTGGTGCGCGCCGACGATCTCGGTCTCGAGCTCGCGCCCGGCGCGAGCAGGGAGCTCATCGCCGCGGGGATCGAGTTGATGGATGCGATCGACGAGCAGCGGCGGCCGGAGCACCCCGACGACCCGAGGATGGCGGGCTGCAAGCACGTAGTCCTGACGGCGGCGGGAGGCGATGGAGCCGACGCGAGAAACGCGACGATCGTGCGTCCGGGCTGGATCGATCGCTCCCCGTGCGGGACCGGCACCTCGGCTCGCATGGCCCAGCTCCACGCCCGCGGGGAGCTGGCGATCGGGCAGGGATTCGTCAACGAGTCGCTGATCGGTACGCGGTTCGAGGGAACCCTGACCGGGGAGACCGAGGTCGCCGGCCGGCCGGCGGTGCTGCCGGTGATCGAGGGTCGGGCGTGGATCACCGGCATGGGCCAGTACACCCTCGACCCGACCGACCCCTTCCCGGAGGGATTCGAGATTTGACGGCTGGTGCCGCCGTCCCGACCTCCGAGGAGCTGCCGTCCGGCACCGAGGTGGTGGTGATCGGCGGCGGAGTGATCGGCGTCGCGTGCGCTCACGCCCTCGCCGAGGCCGGACTGCCGACTGTGCTGGTGGAGGCGGGCGAGCTCGGCAGCGGCGCCTCCGGCGCCTGCGAGGGGAACGTGCTCGTGTCGGACAAGCCATCGGGCCCGGAGTTCGAGCTCGCCCGCCGCAGCGTCGAGCTCTTCTCCGATCTCGAGGAACGGCTCGAGGCGGACGTCCAGCGGGAGGAGAAGGGAAGCCTGCTCGTCGCTCCGAGTGCGGATGCGGCCGAGCTTCTCGCGGTCGAGGCCGCGTGGATGGAGGAGGCGGGTCTCCGCGTGGAGCGGCTCGATTCGGCCGCGGTCATGGAGGCGGAGCCGGTGCTCGATCCCGAGAACGAGGGCGCGCTCTTCGTCGCCGACGACCTTCAGGTCTGCCCAATGCGGCTGGTCCTCGCCCTCGCGGCGTCGGCGCGGCGGTTGGGCGCGCGCCTCGTCCGCGATTGCCGGATCGAGGCGATCGAGGTCGAGTCCGGCCGGGTGGTCGCCGTCACGACCAGCCGCGGCCGGATCGCGTGTTCCTCGGCGGTGGTCGCGGCGGGCGTCGGTACCCGCCGGTTGCTGGAGTCGGTCGGGGTGGAGATGCCGCTGACGGGCCGCAGGGGTCAGATCCTGGTCAGCGCGCCGACCTCCGGCCTGATCAGGCACAAGGTCTACGACTTCGGGTACAGGGCGACCGTGCGGAACCTGGACGACGACGCGGTCCAGGTCGCGGCCGTAATCGAGTGCACCCGCCGCGGTAACGTGCTCATCGGGTCCAGCCGAGAGTTCCGCGAGACGTCGGCGGAGCCCGACCTCGCCGTCGACGCGGCGCTCGCCCGGCAAGCACTCGAGCTCGCTCCCGGGCTTGCGGGCCTGAAGATCCTGCGGTCCTATGCGGGGATTCGCCCCACGCTCCCCGACGGCATGCCCGCGATCGGCGCGTGCGGATCGGTCGGCGGCCTCTTCGTCGCCTCGGGACACGAGGGAGCGGGCATCGGCCTCGCCCCCGCGACCGCCGAGTTGATCGCCGCGGCGATCTCGGGCGATGGCGCTCCGGTGTCGCCGGAGCCCTTCGATCCCGGTCGCTTCGGTGCGGGCGGCGCTTCCGGTGCCGAGCGGGAGGCGGCATGACGCCGGTGGGCATCGAGGTCAACGGTCGCCGCGTCCGAGCGCGCCCCGGGGACACCGTCGCACTGGCGCTGCTGAACGCCGGAGTCGGATTCGGTGGGGACCTGTCCGGCCGGGGGCTCTTCTGCGGGATGGGCAGCTGTTTCGAATGCCACGCCGAGGTCGACGGCGAGGCTCACGTCCGAACCTGCATGACCACGGTCCGGGAGGGCATGCGGGTCCGCACCTCTACGGGCGAGGATGGGACCGGATGAGCGATCTCGTCGTCGTCGGAGGGGGGCCCGCCGGCCTGGCCGCCGCGACCGCGGCGAGCGACGCCGGCCTGGCGACGCTGCTCGTCGACGAGAACGGGCGGCTCGGCGGCCAGTACTACCGCCAGCCCCGCGGGGACGGTGCGAGCGCCGTCATGGATCGGTCGTCGCGAAGCGGGGCGTCGGCGATCGCGGCGCTCCGCGAATCCGGGGCCCGGGCGATGCCCGCGGCGACGGCCTACGGAGCCGCCCCCGGGCGAGTCGAGATCGACGAGCGCGGCGAGCAGCGGACGATCGACTCGGCATTGCTCGTGGCGACGGGCGCCACCGAGCGGGTCGTGCCGCTCCCCGGCTGGACACTGCCGGGGGTGGTCACATGCGGCGCCGCCCAAAGCCTGGTGAAGATGCACGGCGAGCCGGTGGGGAGGCGGGTGCTCGTGGCCGGGTCGGGGCCGTTCCTGTTGCCGGTGGCCGCGGCTCTGATCCGAGCCGGAGCCGAGGTCGCGGGAGTTCTCGAAGCCCAGCGCCTGGGGCGCCGTGCCATCGCCGCCGCCTGCTCCAGTCCGGACGTCTTGCGCGAAGCCGCCGGCCACCTCTGGGCGCTCGCGGCGGCCCGCGTGCGGTTGCGGGCCGGCTGGGCCGTCTTCGAGATCAGAGAGGGCACCCGCGGTCTCAGGGCCGAGATCGGCCGACTCGATCGCGAGGGACGACGGGTTCCGGGTGAAACCGCTTCGGTCGACTGCGACGCCGTCTGCCTCTCCGACGGGTTCGTCCCGTCGGTGGAGCTCGCAGAGCTCGCGGGTGCATCGCTTCGGTTCCAGCCGCGCTCGAGAACCTGGGGGGTCGCGGCCGATCCCGTCTCGGGCGCGACCACGGCCGGACGCGTCTGGGCCGCCGGCGCCTGTGCCGAGCCCTGGTCGGGTGCGCGGCTCTCCGCCGCCGCCGGACAGGCCGCCGGGCTCGCGGCCGCCCGCGAAATCGCCGGCGGCGCGGCGGACCCACCGGCCGCCGGGAGGGAGGAGCGCCTGTCGCGCCGGTTGTCGCTCGCGTTCCCGACGAGGCCAGCCTGGTACGAGCGGACGAGCGACGATGTCGTCGTCTGCCGGTGCGAGAACGTAACCGCGGGTGAGATCCGCGATGCGGCCCGGCGAGCGCCGGACGTGAGCGCCGTCAAGCGTGCGACGCGAGCGGGGATGGGCCTCTGCCAGGGCCGGACCTGCCAGGCGGCGGTCGCCGAGTTGACGGCGGCCGCCGGCGGCCTGCCGATCGAGAGCGTCGGGCGGTTCACCTCCCGCTCGCCGCTCCGACCGACGAGCCTGGAGATCCTCGCCGCCGGCGCGATGCCGAACGCCGGCTAGCGCAGAACGAATCCGCGGCCGATCGAGTCTCGCGCGTCGAAGACGAACTCGCTGGTGCCGGTCCGGTATGCCATCCCCTCGACGTCCGTGACGAGGGCGGCGTGGCCGTCCGCCTCGGTGGCCTCGACGATCCGCCCGTGGAACTCGCCGTCGATGATCGAGAGATTGCGGAAGACCGACTCGTCGGCCATCCGTCCGTCGTCGGCCAGTAGAGCGATACGGGCCGAGGTTCCGGACCCGCAGGGCGAGCGATCGACCTGGCCGTCGGCGAAGATCGTCACGTTCCGCTGCCGCGGCCCGAGCTCGTCGTCCCCGAGCTCGTCGTAGATCATCACGCCATAGACGCCGGAGAGCCGGTCGTCGCTCGGGTGGTCGGTGAGGGCGGAGCCCCGGAGCGCTGCCTTGACCTCGCGTCCGGCGGCGATCAGCCCGTCAACCCGATCGGGCTCGACCGCCAGGCCGAGATCGGAAGCCTTCACGGAGACGTAGACCGCGCCCCCGAAGGAGATGTCCACGGGCACCTTTCCGCTCGACAGGTCGAGCTCCACGCCCCTGGACATCACGTAGGCGGGGACGTTCCGGAAGGTGACCGATTGCGGTACCCCGTCGGTGCAGGCGACGCGCGCGTCGACGCGCCCCGACGGGACGTCGATGGTGACGACCGCGACACCGTCCTCGCCGGGCGGGACGATCCCCTCCTCGACCGCCCAGACGCCGAGCGCGATCGTCCCGTGTCCACAGGCCGTCGAGAAGCCGTCCTTGTGCCAGAAGAGGACGCCGAGGTGGGCGTCGTCGTCGTCGGGCTCCACGAGGATTCCGCCGTACATGTCCGCGTGCCCACGGGGCTCGTGGCAGATCGAGCGCCGGAACTCCTGGACCTCATCGCTCTCGAGCGCGAACGCCCGCCGTGAGGCGACGGTGTCGCCCTCCGTCTCCGGCGCGCCGTCGATGACGATCCGGAACGGCTCTCCGGCCGTGTGGAGATCGACGACTCTCACACCCGTGCTCATCTCGTCACCTCCTCGATCGTCGCCCTGATGGTCGCCATCGGCTCCATCGGCCTGATGCTCCCGTCCGGCATGCGGGGACCGACGTCGGTCAACAGCCAGTCGAGGCCGGCCCGCTCCCATCGCGTCGGATCGTCCTCGGCGCGGGTCCGCGCCACGAACGTGAACGGCCCGGCTTCGGGGGGGCGGATCGCGGCGATTCGCTCCCGCAGCAGCGTCACACCGGCCGGATCGATGCCGTCGGGGAAGACGCCGTCCCATTCCGCGGCTCGCCGGAACGGGCGGGGGGTCTTCTCGGGGAACGGAGAGCGCCACATGCCACCGAGCCAGATCGGGATGCGCGGTTCCTGGACCGGCGTCGGCAGGAACGGCTTAGCGCTCACCGAGTAGTGCTCGCCCCGATGCTCGATCGAATCGCCGTGCATGGCCTGGTCGATCAGCCCGAGGCCTTCGTCCAGCATCGCGGCGCGCTCCCGCATGTCGGCCGACTCCCCGAGCTCCTCCATCTCGCCGTTGCGGTCGCCGCCGACGCTCATGCCGAGCACCATCCGGCCCTCGCTGAGGCGGTCCAGCGATACGGCCTGTCGCGCCACGACAAGTGGACGACGGCGGGCCAGGGGCGTGACCAGGATGCCGATCTTGATCCGCTCGGTCCGCGCCGCGATGGCGGCGAGGCACACCCACGGATCGGCCATCGCAGTGATCGGGTCCGGGTACTGGATGTGGTCCCAGAGAAAGACGCCGTCCCAGCCGACCTCCTCCGCCCGAACCGCGAGATCGGCCATCACGCGCGGATCGGAGAGGTCATCGAACGGAGGTATGAAAAGACCGCGCTTCATTGACACCCTTGCCTTAGTGAAATAACGTTTCAGCAGCCTGCTGGGCAGAC
>JADFCZ010000119.1 GCA_018263295.1 Conexibacter sp. | reverse complement strand
GAGGCCGGGGCTCGCATCCTGTAGGTCTGGTGCTCGGGCACGGGCGGAACCTTATCCGGTCGGCCCGGCAGGATGGCGGCATGCGCGTCCTGATCTTCCACGGCTACCTGCTTCGCGGGACCGGCAGCAACGTCTACAACGCCAACCTCGCCCAGGCGCTCGCGCGGCTCGGCCACGACGTCCACCTCCTCTGCCAGGACCGCGAGGCCGCGGCACTGGACTGGGTCGACGCGGTCGGGACCTGGGAGGGCGGGATGCTCGCGGTCGCCGAGACCGAGGGCGACTCGCCCGGTGAGGGCTCGATCACCGCCTACCTGCCCGACATCGGCGGCGTCCTGCCGCTCTACGTCGCCGACTCCTACGCCGGATTCGACGCCCGCCCGTTCCCCGATCTCAGCGAGGAGGAGGTCGAGGCCTACATCGACGCCAACGTCGGCGCGGTCCGGGACGTCTGCGCCCACGCCGGCGGGGTCGACGCCGCGCTCGCCAACCACCTCGTTATGGGCCCCGCGATCCTCGCCCGCGCCGGCGACGCGCTCGGCGGGTTCGCCGCCAAGGTCCACGGCAGCGCCCTCTCCTACACCGTGATCCCGCACCCGCGGTTCCTTCCATACGCGCGGGAGGGCATGGAGGCCGCCAAGGCCGTCCTCGTCGGCTCCCGCCACACCGCGGTCAGCCTCTGGGAGACGCTAGAGCTCGACGGCCTCGAGGAGAAGACCCGGCTCGGGCCGCCCGGCGTCGACGTCGTCCGGTTCGCGCCGCTGCCCGAGGGCGCCGATCGAGCGGCGGAGCTCGACGCCCTCGCCGCTACGGTCGAAGGGGCCGAGCCCGGCGGCCTCGGCCGTGATCTCCCCGCCGCGGGCGCCGCGCTGCGCTCCTACGCCGCCGCCGAGGGCCCGCGGATCGTCTTCGTCGGCAAGCTGATCGTCTCCAAGGGCTGTGACCTGCTGCTCGCCGCCTGGCCGCTCGTCGCCTCCCGCCACCCCGGCTCGCGGCTGCTGATGGTCGGCTTCGGCGAGTATCGCGACGGCCTCCAACGCCTCGCCGAGGCGCTCGCCGCCGGCGACCTCGACGACGCCCGCGAGGTCGCACGGCTCGGCTGGGCGCTCGAGGGTGGGGAGGAGGCCCCGCTCACCCGGCTCACCGCGTTCCTCGCCGATCCCCCCGACGGCTACGCCGAAGCAGCTCGCGGCACCGCCGGCACGATCGACTGGGCCGGCCGGCTCGAGTACGGCGAGGTCGCCGAGGCGGTGCGCTCGAGCGACGCCATGGTCGTTCCAAGCACGTTCCCGGAGGCCTTCGGCATGGTCGCGGCGGAGGCCGCCTCGACCGGCGCGCTCCCGGTCTGCGCCGACCACTCCGGTCTCGCCGAGGTCGCCGCCGCGCTCGCGGAGGACCTTCCGGAGGACATCGAGGACCTGACCGCATTCTCGCTGGGCGGCGATCCGGTGACTGCGATCGCCGACCGCCTGAACCGCTGGCTGGCGCTTCCGGACGCCGAACGTCAGGCGGCGAGCGCCGATTTCGCCGCGGTGGTCCGCGCGAAATGGAGCTGGGAGAGCGTCGCGCGGACCGTCGTCTCGGCCTCGCAGGGCGAGCTCGACGCGCTCGTCGGCGTCCCCGGCGGCGATGACTCCGATCGCTAGCACATCCGGGCGCGCGGCCGTCGAGGAACACGCGCCGCTCACTCAATAGAATGCTCGCCGGCCCATGAAGGACATGTCTCGCGCCACATTCCTGAAGCTCGCCGGGACGGCTCTCGCGATCACCGTCGTGGTTTCGCTGGTGATGGTCAACATCGACTGGATGGGCATGGACGGATCGACCGAGAAGGGTCCGATCGTGACCATGCTCAACGTGACGATCGTCCTCAGCACGCTCGTCTTCAGCGTCGTCATGGTGATGATGGTCTACGCGATCTGGAAGTACCGCGCGAAGCCCGGCGACGAGTCCGACGGCGAGCCGATCCACGGCAACACCAAGCTCGAGATCATCTGGACGGCCATCCCGACGATCATCGTCGTCGGTCTCGGCATCTACTCGACGATCGTCCTCAACGACATCGAGGCGGAGGCCTCCAATCAGATGGAGGTCGACGTCACCGCCCAGCAGTTCGCCTGGCGCTTCGACTATCCCGAGCAGGGCGTCACCTCGAACGAGCTGCACGTCCCGTCCGGAACCCAGCTCGAGCTGCACCTGAACGCGCTCGACGTGCTCCACAGCTTCTGGGTGCCCGAGTGGAGCATCAAGCGCGACCTAGTGCCCGGCTCCGATCAGCCCGCCGGCGACAACATCGATGACGTCGTCCGGGTCACGCCCGACGTCGAGGGCACCTACTCGGTCATCTGCACCGAGCTCTGCGGCTGGGGCCACGCGACGATGCGCGCCGCGGCGGTCGTCGAGAGCCAGGAGGAGTTCGACGCCTGGGCCGCCGACCAAGAGAAGATTCCCGAAGGAAGCGTGAGCACCGGTGCCGCGGGGGGCAAGGGTGCGGGCGTCTACAACGACCAGGTCGCGAAGTGACCAGGAGGTTCAAGTCGAAGTGGTAGCAGCGCTAAAGGCCCCCGGACAGCCCCGAGCGATCCTCGGCCTGATCATCGGCGCCGCTTTCGGCTTCGGCCTGGTGGTCTCCCTGCGCGCGATCGCCGGCCTCGAGATCTTCCAGACCGAGCAGACCGGCTACCCGCACGTCATCGTCCCCGCGATCAGCGGCCCGATCGGCTACCTCGTCGGCCTCGGCTGCTTCGACTACTGGTTCCGCTGGGCGGCGGGCGCCCCGACCGTCCCCGAGGACCACAGCCAGCACGGCGCCCACAGCTGGAAGGACTACTTCAAGTTCAACACCGATCACAAGGTGATCGGTGTCCAGTACGTCGTCACGACGTTCATCTTCTTCCTGATCGGCGGCCTCCTGGCGATGCTGATGCGCGCCGAGCTCGCCCAGCCGGGCACGCAGGTCGTCGATCCGGGCCTGTTCAACGGCCTCTTCTCGACGCACGCGGCGATCATGATCTTCCTCTTCATCGTCCCGGTCTTCGCCGGCCTCGCGAACTACGTGCTGCCGCTGATGATCGGCGCGCCGGACATGGCGTTCCCGCGCCTCAACGCGCTGTCGTTCTGGATGTTGCCGATGGGCGGCCTGCTGTTCCTGGCCAGCTTCCTGGCGCCGGGCGGCGCCTTCGACGCCGGCTGGACGGGCTATGCGCCGCTCTCGACCGGAGCGCCGCTCGGGCAGTCGTTCTTCAACCTCGGCGTGCAGTTCGCGGGCGCGTCATCGGTTGCGACCGCATTGAACTTCCTCGTCACGATCGTGACCATGCGTGCGCCCGGGATGAACTTCTGGCGGATGCCGCTGCTCGTCTGGGCGAACCTCTCGACGTCGCTGCTCGTCGTCGGCGCCACGCCGTTCATCGCCGGCGCCCAGTTCATGGTCCTGATGGATCGCGCGCTCGGCACCAACTTCTTCGAGTTCGCGGCCGGCGGCGACGTCATCAGCTACCAGCACATCTTCTGGTTCTACTCGCACCCGGCCGTCTACATCATGATGCTGCCGGGCTTCGGGATCGTCTCCGAGGTCATCTCGACCCACGCCCGCAAGACGATCTTCGGCTATCGACTGATGGCGCTCGCCCTGCTCGGGATCGTCGTGCTCGCGTTCGCCGTCTGGGCCCACCACATGTTCGTCTCCGGCATGTTCGCGTGGCTGCGCGTGCCGATGATGATCACGACGCTGCTGATCGCGGTGCCGACCGGGATCAAGATCTTCTCGTGGCTGGGAACCCTGTTCGACTCGAAACTTCACATCGAGAACACGTCGATGCTGTTCGCGCTCGGGTTCCTGGTGACGTTCGTGATCGGCGGTATCTCCGGGGTCATGCTCGGGATGATCCCGCTGGACATCCACGTCTCCGACACCTATTTCGTCGTCGCACACATCCATTTCGTGCTGTTCGGCGGCTCGGTGTTCACGATCTTCGCCGGCGTCTATCACTGGTTCCCGAAGATGACCGGGCGCATGTACGACGAGCGGCTCGGCCGCTGGCACTTCTGGGGCACGCTGGTCGGCATGCTCGGAACGTTCATCCCGATGCACTGGATCGGGATGGAGGGGATGCCGCGTCGCGTCGCCGATTACGCGGCTCAGTTCGGCGACTGGAACCTCGTGATCACGATCTTCAGCTTCATCCTCGGAGCCGCCCAGCTGGTCTTCATCTACAACGTCGTCGTCAGCTGGAAGTACGGCCCGAAGGCGGGTCCGAACCCCTGGCGCGCGAAGACGATCGAGTGGCAGGTCTCCTCGCCGCCGCCGGTGTTCAACTTCGACGAGATCCCGCGCGTCGTCGGCGGCCCGTACGAGTTCGGCGTCCCCGGCGCCCGTCACGCGATCATGCACAGCGACGAGGGTGCCGAGGTCACCGAGCCCGAACCCGCGACGGTCGGTGCCGCCAGCGGCGGCGGAGGATCGAAGTGAGCGACCTCTCGCACAACCCGACCGGCATCCCCGAAGACATCGAGGGTGCGACCGTCCTGGCCTTCCTGAACGAGGTCGCCGGCGGCCGCAAGCTGCTGGGCCGCCTCCGCGAGCTCGTCGACGCCGGCGCCGGCAGCATCGCGATCGCCGCGCCGCAGAACCAGCCCGTCGCCGGGCAGATCGTCGACGTCGGCGAGGTCCGAGACGGTGCCCTCAGCCGGGTCGAGGTGACCCAGGAGGTCCTCGACGAGTTCGGCCTCAACTCGGTGGCTGCGATCTTCGATCCCTCGCCGCCACTGGCCTTCGACGACGCAGTTCGCGCCTTCAAGCCCGCCTACATCCTCTTCTCGAGCCTCCCCGAGGCCCGCTTCGGCCTCGCCCGCAAGGATCTGATCGAGTGGGCGCGGAGCCGGACCGAGGCTCCGGTCGAGCACATCCCGGTCCGGATCGAGGACGACGCGATCCGCTGGGACGTGACCCACACGCTGGTGATCGCGACGCAGACCGTCAACGCGCCGGACCTCGTCGACCACCTGAAGCAGCTCCACGCCGACGAGCCTCACCGCTACACCTTCATCTCGCCCGCCTCCGGGGAGATCTCCCGCGAGGAGGTCTGCGACCGGCTCGCGGCGACGCTGGCGGCCCTCTACCGGGTTGAGGCCGATGCGACCGGGCAGCCGATGGGCGGCTCGGAGCCGTTCGCCGCGGTCCGTAACGCGATCGAGCACTACCGCGTCGACGACATCCTCGTCTCGACCCTCGCCGGCCGCGAGTCGCAGTGGCTCGCCGACGGGCTGATCCAGCGGATCGAGGAGATCACCGACGACCCGGTCACGCACTTCGAGGCCGGAGCCGGTACCCGCGAGACCGCATGGGCCGTCCCGGTCGGAGCCGGCAGCGAGGGAGGGGAGGCCTGATGGAGTCCGCATCGATCGCCGCCGGCGCCGCGCACGCGCACGAGCACCACGGGCCGCCCGAGGCGCACGCGTCGTCGAAGATCGACCGCCAGACGCTCGGCATCCTCCTCTTCATCGTCTCCGAGGCGATGCTGTTCGGCGCCTTCTTCGCGTCCTACTTCTTCCTCCGTGAGGTCTCGAACCCGACCGACGTCTGGCCGCCCGAGGGATTCGAGCTGCCGAAGCTGGTCGCGGGCGTCAACACCGCGATCCTCGTCAGCTCCTCGTTCACGGTCCACTGGGCCCTCGAGGGCGCCCGCAAGGGCAACCGCAACGCGATGAAGCTCGGTCTCGCCATGACCTGGCTGCTCGGCGCGACCTTCCTCTTCGTCCAGATCAACGAGTACGTCCACATCGGCTTCAGCGCCCGTGACGGCGCCTTCGGCTCGATCTTCTACGGCCTCACCGGCCTCCACGGCGCCCACGTCTTCGTCGGACTGCTGCTGCTCAC
>JADFCZ010000118.1 GCA_018263295.1 Conexibacter sp. | reverse complement strand
CAGGTCCCTTTGCTGCCACTGACCCCGATCAGATCTCTCGGTCAGGTACCCGCGTACGGTCCGGCGTTGCGGTAGTGGGCCGACCTCGGGTCGTCGGGGGTCGAGGGGCGCTCGTCGGCGCGGACCTCGGTGTCGAGCTGGTCGGCCGGTGGGGCGAGCGCGACCTTGACGACCTCCCAGCCGTCCTCGCGCCGCCTCGGCAGGAAGCTGTGGGTCTCGCGGTCGGCGTGGGTCTCGGCGAGCCGGCGGCAGGCCGCCTCGGCCTCCTCACGGCTCTCGAATGCCCCGGCCACGATCAGCAGGAGGTCGCCCAGGAGGCGACGATCAGGGCGATGCCGGATGCGGCCACCACAACAGGGTAGAACCCGAGCGAGAGCGGCAGGGCGGCGAGCCGGCCGTCCCGCTTCAGGCGGCCGCCGATCGCGGCGAGCGTCGCCGCCACCGGCAGGGCGGAGAGGGCGAAGACGATCGTGGCGAACCAGGTGGCGAGCTGCTGCGCCCCGGTCGAGGGTCCGCCGCAGTCGGCGCTGAGCGGGTCGACCCAGTCGGGCGCGGCGGCGGCGAGGCGGATCAGGAAGACGACGAGGAGGGCGCCGGCGACGCCGGCGAGAAGGGCTCCGCCGAGCGGTACCGGGCGGCCGCGGCGCTCGTCGTGCTCGCCGCCCATCGTGAACGAGACCCCGAGCGGGAACAGGAGCACGGCGGCCAGGGCGAGGCCGATCAGCGGCTCATCGCTGAGCAGCCCGAGGACGGCGCCGGCGAGGCAGGCGAGCAGGTAGAGGCCGATCCGCACCAGGGGAACCTATCCGTGACGGGAGTCCGTTGGCCGGGAGCGGGCCCCTGCCATCATCCTCCGGTGCCCGAGAAGGAACTGCGCAATCCGTTCCAGTCCGAGGAGGATGCCTTCCGCATCCTCGTGATGATCATCGCCGTCGCCGTGATCGTGATCGCCTGCGCCGTCCTGGTCAGCACGACGCTCGGAGTGATCCTCGGCGCGATCGCGATTGCGTTCGGCCTCTGGCACGCGGTCCGTTGGCTGATCCAGATGCTCGGCGAGCCCGACGAGGACGACTCCTCCGGCCCGGGCGCCTGAGCGCCTCGAACACCCCGGCCCGGCCGGCTACTGCTTCGGCGTCTTGCCGGAGTTCTCGTAGAGGAAGTCGACCAGGTCCTTGATCTCCTGCTGGTCGATCGTCGTCGAGTAGTTGCTCGGCATCACGTTGGGCTGGAAGCCCTGGACGATCACCTTGTTCGGATCGACGATGCTCTCTTCGATCTCGGCCTTCGACTGGCCCGGGAGCTCCTCGTCGAGGTTGGGGCCGACGGCGCCGGCCGAACCGGCGATCGCGAGCGTGTGACAGCTGCCGCAGCCGTTGCTGGCGAAGACCTGGCCGCCGGGGCCGCCGGGGACGGTCGGAGGCTCGATGCCGGGCACGCCGGCGACCGAGGCGACGTAGGCCGCGACGTCGTCGGCGTCCTGGCCGGTGACGAGGTCGGGCGGCATGTAGGAGGGGTCGGCCGGGTCGGTCTGACGCGGGTGGGAGATCTGGTCGGTGACGACGCCCTCGATGGTGTCCTGGTCCATGCCCGCGTTGCGGGAGGCCGCGAACGCCGCGTCGAGGTCGGGGCCGAGGTTGCCGGTGGTGCCGGCCTCGCTGAGGTAGTGGCACTCACCGCACTTGGCGATGAACAGGTCGCGGCCCTTGTCGGTGTCGGCGTTCTCGTTGAGGTCGCAGCCGCTGAACAGCGCGACGGCGGCAACGCCCAGGGAGAGCAGTCCCGCTGCCTTGGCTCGAGGTCGGATCACGGCGCGAATCCTATAGGGCGGCGACCCCGCCCTGACGCCCGCCCGAGGCCATTCGATAGGGTTGAGACGATCATCACAAACCGGCCGGGAGAGCCGCGCCGGACCACCGCGAGACGGAGGGAGGCACAGCGCCGAGATGGAAGTACGCGAAGGCATGTCGAAGGTGGTGTTGACCGTCGGACCCGGCCACACCCTGCGCGACGCCGCCCGGATGATGGCCGACAAGGGAGTCGGAGCCGCGATCGTGATCGACGAGGAAGCGCCCGGCCCCGGGATCATCAGCGAGCGGGACGTGTTGATCTCGATCGGCCGCGGCGAGGACCCCGACGCCGAGCGGGTCAGCGACCACATGAGCGGGTCGGTGATCACCGCCGCACCCGACTGGAGCCTCGAGCGGGCGGCGGCCGACATGGCCGCGCGAGGGATCCGCCACCTCGTCATCTGCGAGGACAGCGGCATCGTCGGCGTCCTCTCGATGCGCGACATCATGCGCGTCTGGACGTCCGACGGGGCGACGTCTGCGATGACGCCCGGCTAGGTCCGGAAAGGCCCCTGAGAACGCCTCTGAGCGCCTCTCAGGCGGGGTGCGAACTCGTCAGCGGCTGCGGCGGACCGGCTCGGCCGGGATGACCGCGGTGTCGGTGCGCTGCTCGCGCCGCATGCCCTCGATCTCGTCGTTGGAGATGTGCCACCAGGAGCGGAGGCCGAGGAGCAGGAAGAAGGCGCCGATCACCCACAGCGACCAGCCCTTGAAGAAGCCGACGAGGATGAAGGTGATCCCGACGGCGACGATGACCGGTGCCCAGGAGTTGTTCGGGACGTAGACGAGCTCGGTCGGCTCGGCGCCCTCGATGCCGCGGACCGGGGTCATCGATCAGCCGCCGACGTAGAGGACGGCGGCGTAGAAGGTCAGCGCGAAGATCGCCAGCGCGATACCGGCGGCGACGAGGCCGGAGTTGATGCTCTTGTTGGCCTTGCGGCGATCCATAGAGGCTGAAATCTAATCAAGCGGCGAGGACCCTGTCGGCTGCCATCGCGCCGAACAGGAGGAACAGGTACGCGAGCGAGCCGAGATGCAGCTGCAGGGCCGTCTTCCGGCTCGGGCTCCGGAGCAGCGCGATCGAGCCGCCGAGGAACAGCGCGCCCAGGATCGCGGCCGCCGCCAGGTAGAGGCCACCGAAGAAGCCGGTCGCGACCGGGACCAGCGTGAACGCCACCAGCAGCACCGTGTAGAGGAGGATCCGGTTGCGCGTGTACTCCTCGCCGCGAACGACCGGCATCATCGGGATCCCGGTCTTCTCGTAGTCGTCGGAGATCAGGAGCGCCAGCGCCCAGAAGTGCGGCGGGGTCCAGAGGAAGATGACCAGGAACGGGAAGAGAGCGTCGACCGAGAGGCTGCCGGCCGCGGCGGCCCAGCCGACCAGCGGCGGGATCGCGCCGGCGACGCCACCGATGACGATGTTCTGGGGGGTCCGCCGCTTCAGCCAGGCGGAGTAGAGGAGGACGTAGCCGAGCAGCCCGAGCACCGAGAGGGCCGCCGCGAGCCCGTTGACCGTGATCCAGAGCTGGATCGCGGCGATGACGCCGAGCACGATGCCGAAGATCAGTGCCTGGACCGGCTTGACGCGGCCGGCGACGATCGGGCGCCCCCGCGTCCGCCCGACCCGGGCGTCGATGTCGCGGTCGATGTAGTGGTTGATCGCGCCGGCGCCGCCGGCGGCCAGGTAGCCGCCGATGCAGGTCCAGACGATCGTCGAGAAGGCGAGGCCGCTGGGCTTGGCGACGAACATCGTCGCGACCGTCGTCCAGAGCAGCAGCGAGATGATCCGCGGTTTCGTCAGCGCGACGTAGTCGCGGACGTGGGCGAGCGCTTCGGCGGCGTCGAAGCGTCCCGGAGCAGCCGCGGCGGGCGCGGGCGCCGTTGAGGCCGCTTGGCGCTCGACGCGCTCGGCTACGCCTGCCGAGGATTCCATCGCGATGGCACCCCGGCGGAGGTGCGCACCACCGGGTTGGGACGGGCGGACATGCCGCTCAGGCTACCGGGCTGTCGTCTTCATCCCGGCCGGCGGGCGCGGAGTCTTCTCCGGCCGCCTCGGCCCCTGTCGCCGGCTCGGCCGGCGCACTCCCGGCGGCGACCGCGACCGCCTCCGGCTCCCGTTCCTCCGTCCTGGCCGCCGGTGGGTACCACCGGGTTGCGCGGCGGCGAACCGCCTCGCGGATGTCGTCCAGCGGCTCGGCGCTGCGGACATCGGGGACCAGGTCGAAGTTGTGGACCGGCGGCGGCGAGGGGGCGAACCACTCGAGGGTGCTGCCCTGCCACGGGTCGGGGCCGGCCTCGACGCCGTGCTTGTAGCTGGCGGCGGCGTTGAGCATCGTCAGGATGAAGCCGAGGACGAAGAGGATGGCGGCGATCGAGGCGATCAGGTTGAGGACGTCGAGGCCGCTGTCGCCGTAGAACTTGGCGACGTCGACGGCCATTCCCTCGAGCCCGGCCATCATCGTGGTCAGCGTGTAGACGACGGCGCCGACGATCAGCAGCCAGTAGGAGGTGACGCCGAGGGCGTCGCCCATCAGGCGGCCGGAGAGCTTCGGGAACCAGTAGTAGAGGGCCGCGAAGCCGCCGAGGACGCCGGCGCCGGCGATCAGGGCGAAGCTGGTGCCGGTGGTGAAGGTGGTGCCCGCGAGCAGGGCGCCGACCGGGACGACCGCGGTGACGAGCTTGCCTGCGAGGCCGATGACGAGCAGGACGACGGAGCCGAGCGCGTACTTGAACGGCATCCCCTGGCGCTTGGCGCCGCCGGTAACCGTCGCGACCCAGTTGAAGATGATCAGGCCGACCGGGACCACCGCGCAGAGGGCCATGAGCATGGCGAAGTAGAGGAAGCCGTCGGGGATCGGCCCGGAGTACATGTTCTGCATCCAGGCGAGGACGGCGAGGACGGTCAGCGCGACCAGCGAGCCGGCCATAGTCCGGTGCCCGAAGTGGGGCTGGCGCGAGAAGGTCGAGAGGATCTCGGAGATCGCGGCCATCGCGCCGACGAGCAGCGAGGCCACGGCGCCGGAGATGAAGATCGAGGCGAGGTGCTCGTAGAGCATCGGCTTGCCGCCCTCGCCGGAGTCGAAGAAGACGCCGCCGTAGTGGCGATCGATGATCAGCATCGCGATTGCGCCGAGGAAGATCGGGGCGAGGACCAGCTGCGTGTAGCTGACGATTCCCGCGGCCCAGGAGAACAGCGGCATCCGCTGCAGGGCCATGCCGGGGGCCCGGGAGTTCCGGAGCGTGGCGATCATGCTGATCGCGAAGCAGAGGAATCCGATCAGGACGAGGGCGAAGCCGGTGAGCCAGGCGTCGACCGCGGCGCCGGGCAGGAACTCCGAGGAGGAGAGCGGCGGCAGCGCCATGATCCCCGCCTCGGAGGGGCGGTAGAGGAAGCTGCCGTAGATCAGGGCGCCGCCGAAGACGTAGAGCCAGTAGGAGAGGTGGTGGAGGCGGGGGAGGGCCATCCCGCGGGCGCCGATCTGCAGCGGCACGACGATCGACATCAGGCCGATCAGCAGCGGCAGGGCGAAGAGGATCAGGGAGGTGACGCCGAAGGCGGAGAGCAGCCGGTCGAAGATCTCGGGCCGGATCAGCGTGTTCTCCGGGATCATCAGCTGGATCCGCATCATCAGGAACTCGGCGATC
>JADFCZ010000117.1 GCA_018263295.1 Conexibacter sp. | reverse complement strand
GCTCGAACCTCACTCCGGGCGCCGTGCCGTCGGCGACCCGTTCCTGGACCGCGGTGCGGGCCGCCTTGATGCCTTCGGTGCGGGACTGCAGGAAGGCCTCGTACTCGTCCGGCTCGACGACCATCACCCGGGTCCGCATCGTCGCGTAGCCCGGGCCGGAGAACCGCCGCGAGGCGCCCTCGTAGGTGCCGGTCTCGGTCGCCATGAAGGAGACCTCGTTGGTCACGCTCGGAACCGCGTCCGCGGTTAGCGCCAGAGCCGGCACCGACCAGCGGTGGAGGACGTCGATCGAGGAGATCTCGAGGTTGATCGGGGTATCGACCGGGACGACGAGCTCCTGGTAGCTGTAGGGCTGGTCGTCGTTGAAGCCGTCCGCGGCGGGCTCGTCGACCGGGTAGGTGTAACGCCAGACCCACTGCTGGGCGTCGACGTCGATCGTGATCGGGTCGTTGGCGGAGGCGTCGACCTCGGTCGCCTTGCCGGTGAAGATGATGCCGACGACGAAGAGGACGATCACGAAGATTCCGAGGCCGGCGCCGACGCGAACCTGGATCGAGCGGGTGCCGCGGGTCCGGCGGGCATCGTCGCCTTCGGCGCCGCTGGAGCGGGTGCGGAGGGCGCGGACGAGGGCGCCGAGGACGCCGAGGACGATCAGCGCGGCGACGACCGCCATGATCACGTAGAGAGTGCGGGCGCTGCCGGCGCCGTCGGATGCGGCGGAGTCCGGGGCGAGCAGGTCGGCGGCCGCCAGCTCGGGCACCGCGGCGAACGCACCGGCGGTCGCGGCGAGCGTGAGAAGTGCTGCTCTTCTGCGGGGGGCCTCCAAGGCGCCGCCATTCTAGGGGCAGGGACCGGCAGATGCCGGTCTGCCCTCCGGAAGCGGCTTCTATACTCGCCGCGCTTTGTCCCCGGCGGCCGTCTCAACCCGCAGGAGCAGGTCGCGGCTGCGCCCGTGGCTCCGCGGCGCGGCCTGCGCGGCGATCGCCGCGTCGGTCGCCGTGCCGGTCCTCCGCAAGCGCCTCCGGCTGCCGCCGGCGGCCACCGTCGCGGCCACGGTCGCCGGCCCGGTCGGGCTCGCGACGCTGAAGTCGCGGACGAAGACGCGCGACGCGTTCCTGTTCGCGCAGCAGATGTGGGCGTTCACGATGGTCCACGAGCTGCCCTACGACGACCCCGAGGCGCTGCGGCGGCGGCTCAAGATCCGGTACACGATCCGCTTCGACCGCGCCGTCGGCCGCGGGCGCCTCCCGAACTCGCGGCTGCAGGCGCTGCTCACCCCGAGCGACGGGCGCGTGACCGCGCTCGACCGGTTCCTGACGTTCGCCCATTGGGCCTGGTTCTTCGAGCCGCACCTGTCGCTGGTCTACATCCTCGCCCGCGACGAGCGCCGGTTCGCCCGGGCGGCGCGACAGATGGGTGCGGCCTTCGACCTCGGCTGCGCCACCTACATCGCCTTGCCGACCGCGCCGCCGTGGTGGGCGGCCGCCAACGGCTACACCGGCGACGACCGGGTCGAGCGGCGGATGCTCGCGGTCGGCGAGGAGACGTTCAAAGGAGCCTGGCCGAAGATGTACGACACGGTCGACGGCAATCCGTGGGCGGCGATGCCGTCGCTCCACTTCGGCGCCTCGGTGCTGGCGGCGATGTTGCTGTCGGAGTCGAACCGGGCCGTCGGCGCGGCGGCATGGACCTACGCCGGCGTCCTCGGTTTCGCCCTCGTCTACCTCGGCGAGCACTACGTGATCGACCTCGTGGCGGGCCTCGGACTGGTCGCCGCCGTCCGGATCGGCGAGCCGATGGCCGAGCCGCTGGCGCTGGCGATCAGCCGCGCCGTCCAGGAGCTCGAGCGCACCGCGAACTCCTGAGCCGCCGCCGCCCGCGACACCCCCGGCGGGGATGCGAACATGCCGACGATGGCCGAGGGAAGGGAGCCTGAGGGAGGGGAGCGCGTGGACGACGCCCCCTCGCTGTTCGAGAACCCGCGGCGGGCTGCGCTGACGGCGCTGATCGTCCTGCTGATGTTCGCGGCGATCTACGTCCTGCTGCCGAAGCTGATCGGGCTCGAGGACGCGATCGAGAAGATGGGGGAGGGGGAGTGGCAGTGGTTCGCTGTCGCCGTCGGTTTCAACGTGCTCGCGTTCGGCTCATACGTCGCCCTGTTCCGCGGCGTGATCGGGGAGAACCTCGTCCACCTCGATTGGCGCGAGAGCTACCAGATCACCATGGCCGGCCTCGCCGCCTCGCGGGTGCTCTCGGCCGGCGGCGCCGGCGGCGTGATCCTCAGCTACTGGGCGCTCCGCAAGGCCGGGATGCGCCGGGTCGAGGCGGCCGAGCGGATGGTCGCCTTCCTGATCCTGCTCTACGCCTTCTACGTGATCGCGGTGATCGTCTTCGGGATCCTGCTCGAGACCGGCGTCCTCGCGGGGCCCAACCCGGCGTCGATGACGATCATCCCGGCGGCGATCGCGGGTGGGGTCGTCGTCGTCTTCCTCCTGATCATGCTCGTGCCGGGCGACCTCGAGCGGCGGCTGTCGCTGGAGGGCAACAACTGGGCGAGCCGGACCGCGCTGAGGCTGAGCAAGGTGCCGGCGACGATCTCGACCGGGACGCGGCTGGCCATCGGCTTCGTCCGCGAGCCCCGCAAGGGCGGCCTCGCCGTGATCGGCGCGATCGGGTTCTGGGCCTCGAACATCGGGATCCTCTGGGCGACGTTCATGGCCTTCGGCGTGGCGCTGCCGATCGGCGTCCTCGTGATGGGCTTCTTCGTCGGGATGGCGGCGAACCTCGCCCCCGACCCGGCCGGCGTCGGCGCCGTCGACGGCGGGCTGATCGGCTCGTTCCTGATCTTCGGCGAGTCGGCGTCGACGGTGATCGCCGCGGTGCTCGTCTACCGGCTGATCGCGTTCTGGATGCCGCTGCCGCCGGGGATCGTCGCGTTCCTGCAGCTCAGGAAGACCGTCGCGCGCTGGGAGGCGGAAGGGCGCTCGGTCGAGGATGATGAGGACGACGAGGCGCCGCCGAGCTCGGCCCCTTCCAATACTTTACAAAATGAAGTAAGGTTCCAGGAGACTTGAATGCGAGGAGTCAGAAGTGACCGATAAGCGAATCGAGAACGTGATCATCGTCGGCGGCGCCTGCGCCGGATACACCGCTGCCGTTTACGCGGCACGGGCCGACCTCGAGCCGCTGGTGATCGAGGGCTTCCAGTGGGGCGGGCAGCTCCAGAACACGACCGAGGTCGAGAACTACCCGGGCTTCCCGGAGGGGATCATGGGACCGGAGCTGATGAATCGCTTCCGGGCCCAGGCCGAGCGGTTCGGGACCCGGTTCATCACCGACGACGCGACCCGCTTCGAGCTCACCGACGGTGGCATCCACTCGGTCTGGGTCGGCGACGACGAGTACCGCGCCCGCACGGTCATCCTCGCGATGGGCGCCCAGCCGAAGCGGCTCGGCATCCCCGGCGAGATGGAGCTGGGCGGTCGCGGCGTCTCGACCTGCGGCGTCTGCGACGGCGCCTTCTTCAAGGGTCGCGACGTCGCCGTCATCGGCGGCGGTGACACGGCGATGGAGGACTCGATCTTCGTCTCCAAGTACGCCGACAGGCTCACGGTGCTCCACCGGCGCGACGACTTCCGTGCGTCGATGGTGATGCAGGACCGCGCCCGCGAGACCGCCAACATCGACTTCAAGACCCCGTTCGTGCCCGAGGAGTTCGTCGCCGGCGACGACGGCGCCCTCGACCACGTCCGGATCCGGAACGCCGAGAGCGGCGACGTCGAGGAGCTCAAGGTCGGCGGCGCCTTCGTCGCGATCGGCCACATCCCCGGCTCCGAGCTCGTCGCCGGACAGGTCGACCTCCACGACAACGGCTACGTCAAGGTCGAGGAGCCCTCGACCCGAACCAACCTCGCCGGAGTCTTCGCGATCGGCGACCTCGTGGACTTCACCTACCGGCAGGCGATCACCGCGGCCGGCTCCGGCACCCGCGGGGCCCTCGACGCCGAGTGGTACCTGCGGGACACGCCGCCGACGGACGAGGAGAGGATCGAGGCGGCCGAGGAGGCCGCCGAAGCGGTTTAGTCAGTCCTTGGCGACCGGCGCGGGTCCTGT
>JADFCZ010000116.1 GCA_018263295.1 Conexibacter sp. | reverse complement strand
GGTCCGGTCGGCGTCGCGGCCCTTGCCGAACTCCGCGGCGCGCTCGCGGGCGGCCTCCTTGACGGCGTCGGCGCGGAGCTTGCCGTTCTCGGCGGCGAGCGCGATCAGGTCGGCCCAGGGGCGCTCGGCGAGCTCGCCCGCGATCGCGGCGCGGGCCGCCGCTTCGGCGTGGTCGCGGAGGCGGGCACCGGTCGGCGAGCCGAGCAGCCGGGCGCGGCCGAGGTCGCCACCGGCCAGCGCGGCGAGGGCGGCGAGCTGCTCGGGCGGGGCGCCGGGCAGTTCCTCGGCGAGCCGCCGCTCGAGAGTTCCGGGCGGCAGCGGGGCGAAGGGGACGGCGGTGAGGCGGCTGCGGACCGTCTCCAGCAGCGCCGCCGGCTCGGCGGTGATCAGGATCAGATGGGCGTAGCCCGGCGGCTCCTCGAGCGTCTTCAGCAGCGCGTTCTGGCTCTCCTCGGCCATCGCGTCGGCGGCCTCGATGACGAAGACGCGCGCCTCGCCCTCGAACGGGCGGTAGGAGACGGCGCCGATCACCTCGGCCCGGACCGACTCGACGAGGTGCTGGTTGCCCAGCGGCCGCAGCCAGGTCAGGTCGGGATGGGGCGAGGGGTCGGCGAGCGCGCGGCGCCGGGCCTCTCCCGGATCGGCAGAGCCTGCGGCGAGGATCTCGGCGGCGAAGGCACGGGCCGCGGCGGCCTTGCCGCTGCCGGTCGGGCCGGTGAAGGAGTAGGCGTGGGCGGGTCCGCGCCGGAGCGCCGCGGCGAGCGCCGCCCGGGCGCCGGGCTGCTCCGCGGTGGCGACGGCGATCGTCTCCGGCAGCTCCTCGCTCACAGCCCGAGTGCCTCCGCGATCCGGCCGTGGACCTCGTCGACGCCGCCGGCGGCGTCGACGACCGCGACCCGCTGCGGCTCGGCGGCGGCGATCCGCTCGAAGGCGGCGGCGATCCGGTCCTGGAAGCTCGCGCCCTCGGATTCGAAGCGGTCGGAGATCGGCGACTCGCAGCGGCCCTCGGCGCGCTCGACGGCGACTCCGGTGTCGACCCGGAGCAGGATCGTCCGGTCGGGCATGCAGTCGCCGACTGCGGCGGCGTTGAGGGTGGCGACGAGGCCGGGGTCGATTCCGCGGGCCCCGCCCTGGTAGGCGACGGTCGAGTCGACGAATCGGTCGCAGACGACGTGGCGGCCGGCCTCGAGCGCCGGGGCGATCACCCGGTCGACGAGCTCGGCGCGGGCGGCGCAGAAGAGCATCAGCTCGGCCCGGGGGGTCAGATCGATCGACCCGTCCTTGAGCAGGTCCCGGAGGCGCTCGCCGGCGGGCGTGCCGCCGGGCTCGCGGAGCAGCAGCGTGTCGGGGCCGAGCGCGTCGGCGAGCAGCCGCGCCTGGGTGCTCTTGCCGGCGCCGTCGACTCCTTCGAGGGTGACGAACACAGCCGCGCGGCCGGGGTCAGGAGGAGCGGCTTCGCGTGGGCGACTTCGCGGCGCCGCCGGATGACGCTCGGGCGCGCTTCGTCCGCGTCGTCGTGGTCGGCGCCTTCTTGCGCCCGCCCTTGGCCTTGCCCTTGCCGGTGCCCGAACCAGTGCCATTCGTCTCCGACGTCGTGCCGTTCTTCTCGGCCTCGGCCTTGCGCTTGTCGGCCTCCTCCTTGGCCTTCTGGCGCTCGGCGCGCTTCTCGCGCATCTCGACCATCGAGGGGCAGTCGTCGTTGAGGCAGAGGTTCCAGGGGCGGCCGCGGAAGCCCTTGACCTTGAGCCGCGGCGTCTCGCCGCAGATCGAGCAGCGCTCCTCGAGCCGCCAGAGCTCGTAGCCGCGACCCGGCAGCGGCCGAGAGAACGTGCAGGAGTTCGGGTCCTCGGGGTCGTCGCGGTTGTAGCCCTCGCAGCCGACGAAGCGCTTGCCGCCGCGCATCTCGATGATCCGGAGGCGGTTCGGCGAGCCGTCCTCGTGCTTGCGGCCGGCCTCCTCGCAGACCTTGCAGGGGCCGATGAACTTGTCCTCGTCCATGCCCGCCCAGATCACCTTGGCGAGATCCTCGCGCTTGGAGAAGAGGTCGTCGTAGGTGCCGTGGAGCATCTCGCGGCTGATCTGCAGGACCTCTTCCCGCTTGATCTTGCCGGCGGCGATCTCGTCCATGTCGCGCTCGAGCTCGGCCGTCATCTCCGGCGTCGCCATCCGCAGGACGTGCTCCTTGAACGCCCTGTACATGGCGATCCCGGTCTCCGAGGGCTCCGGCGGGTTGTTGTAGACGTAGCCGCGGTCGTAGAGCTTCTGGATGATGTCCGGGCGCGTCGCCTTCGTCCCGAGGCCGAGCTCCTCCATCATCTCCAGCAGCTTGCCCTGGCTGATCCGCGACGGCGGCTGGGTCTCCTTGTCGACCATCCACGGGGCGCCGTCGAGGTCGAGCTTCTGGCCCTCCTCGAGCGCCGGCAGCTCGTTGTCGGCCGAGCGGGCGTAGGTGTAGATCGCGGCGTAGCCGGGGTCGACGACGATCGAGCCACGGACGAAGTAGCTCTCCGAGCCGGCCTCGATGTCGGCCCGCGCCGACTCGGTGATCATCGGCTTGCCGAAGGTAGCGAGGAAGCGGCGGGCGATCAGCTCGTAGACGCGGCGGTGGGCGCCGTCGAGCGCGTTCGGGTAGACGGCCTGCGTCGGGTAGATCGGCGGGTGGTCGGTCGTCTCCTTCTTGCCGCGGGTGGGCTCGAGCTCGCCGTCGAGCAGGTCCCCGGCGGCCGAGAACTCGGGGATCTTGACGAGCGAGGTGACGAGCTCGCGCAGCGGCAGCGACACCGGGTAGACGGTGTTGTCGGTGCGCGGGTAGGAGATGAACCCGTCCATGTAGAGGTCCTCGGCGATCCGCATCGCCCGCGAGGGCGGGATCCCGAGCCGGCTCGAGGCGTCGGTCGCGAAGGCTGTGGTGTTGTAGGGCGTCGGCGGCTTGCGGGTGTTCTTCCGCTTCGACAGCTCGGTGACGACGCCGGGCGAGTCGGTGGAGGCGAGCGCGGCCTCGGCCTCGGGCTTCTCCCAGAACTTGTCGGTCTTGTGGTGCGCCTCGAAGGTGCCGTCGGCGTGCGCGAACTTGGCGAACACCTCCCAGTAGGGGACGGCGACGTGGGCGCGGCGCTCGAGCTCGCGCTCGACGATCAGCCCGAGGGTCGGGCTCTGCACCCGGCCGACGGAGAGGAAGTTGGAGCCGAAGCGGCGCGTCGCGAGCGAGACCGCGCGGGTCAGCGTCGCGCCCCAGATCAGGTCGATCTCGCCGCGGGTCTGCGCGGCGTGGGCGAGGTCGTAGGAGAGCTCGTCGAGCTCGGCGAAGGCGCGCTCGATCTCGTCCTTGGTCAGCGCCGAGTAGCGGGCGCGCTTGACGGTGCCCTCGACGCCGGGGTTGACGTCGAGGATCTCGCGCAGTGCCTCGAGGCCGATCAGCTCGCCCTCGCGGTCGAAGTCGGTCGCGATCACGATGCTGTCCGCTTCCTTGGCGAGCTTCTTGACCGCCTTGACGACGTTCTTGTCGGTCGGCTCGGAGACGAGCTCGGCGTCGATCAGCGACTTCGGGTCGGTCTCCTGCCAGTTCGAGTAGCCCTCGGGGAACGCCGGGTTGAGGACGTGGCCCTTGAGGCCGACGGTCATCTCGGCGTCGTCTCCCTCCCCCCATGTGTAATAGGGGACCTTGTAGGTGGCGTCGGCCTTGGCCTCGCCCTTGCCGAGGATCTCGGCGATCTTCTTGGCGCTGTTGTTCTTCTCGGTGACGATCAAGCGCATGGGGACTTCCTTTGGCTCTCGGGGCCCCGGGACGAGGGGGCAAGCGGCGAGGACGGTAGCACCCGGCCCAGCCCGGTTCCGCGCATCGCCGCTTCCGGAGCCACCCGTCCGGCGTAGCCGGACGACGCCCGCCGACGACCCGGGGCGTCGCTCCCCTACGCTTCAGGGCGATGCCCGCACAGAGTTATCCAGGCAAGGAATGCGTCTGCCAGTACCGCCGGGGGATCTGCGACCAGTCGTGCGTCCGCGGGATGCTCGAGACGCCGTTCTACATCGCCTGCCTCCGCCTCAGCGGCCGCAAGTGCCTGGTCGTCGGCGGCGGCGAGATCGGCCTCGAGAAGATCGAGGGGCTGCTGGCCTGCGACGGCGACGTCGTCTGCATCGCGCCGAACGCCTGCGAGGAGGTCCGGGCGCTGGCGGCCGAGGGCTCGATCGAGTGGCTCGAGCGCGAGTTCGAGCCCGCCGACCTCGAGGGCAAGTTCATGGTCATCGCCGCGACCGACGACACCGACGTCAACATCGCCGTCTACGACGTCGCCGAGGAGCGGGCGATGCTCGTCAACGTCGTCGACGTCCCCTCCCTCTGCAACTTCATCCTCCCGGCGATCGTCCGCACCGGCCCGCTCGCGATCGCGATCTCGACCGCCGGCGCCTCCCCCGCCCTAGCGAAGCGGATGAAGCGCGAGGTCGCAGAGATGTTCGGCGACGCCTACGCCGAGCTCGCCGGAATCCTCAACGAGGCCCGCGGCTGGGCCAAGGCCACGCTCCCGACCTACCAGGACCGCAAGGCCTTCTTCGAGGAGATCGTCAACGGCGACCCCGACCCGATCGACCTCCTCCGCTCCGGCCGCCGCGACGAACTCGACGCCCTGATCGCCGCCGCGCAGGAGCGCCACGGCAGCCGGGTCGCCGCCGGCGCCTAGCCGGCGCGCTTCGTCACACCCTCTCCCCTCGCCGCGACATTCGCGCGTTGATCCGCGCGCCGAGAGCGACCACGCTCGCTCAGATGGAGGACGAATGGCGAGTTGTCCACGCCAGGGCAGGGAAACCTGCCATTCAGCGAGCGGGTGAGCTGGCAGCCCGGCAGTTCGGCGCAATCTCTCGCCGCCAATTGCTGGAGGCGGGCAACACCGGCTCTCGAATCGATCACTGGCTCCAACGCGGCCGGTTGCACCGCTGCCATCCCGGCGTATTCGCCTGGGGCCGCGCCGAACTCAGCACCGAGGGGAAGTTGGCGGCAGCTCTCCTCCTCGCCGGACCGGGAGCCGCCCTCGCATCCCTCACTGCCCTTTGGTGGCAGGGACTACTGAACCGGGAGCCCTGTCCAATCCACATCGCCACTCCCCGCAGGGTCAACTCACGCCCCGGGATCGAGATCGCCGGCCGGAAGGGCCTCACCCGCCACCCCCACAACCGCCTGCCCGTCGTCCCCCTCCCCGAGGCCCTCCTCGCCGCCGCCCCGCTCCTCAGCCGCAACGCCCTGCGCCTCGTCCTCGCCCGCGCCGAGTACGAGCGCCTGCTCGACCGCGCCGCCCTCGAGGCCGTCCTCCGCAGCGGCCGCCCCGGCACCCCGGCACTCCGCGCCGCCGTCGACGCCCACCTCCCCGCCCTCGCGGCCTGCGCCAACGAGTACGAGCGGGACTACGTCCTCCTCTGCGAGCGCTCCGGCCTGCCGGTACCGGAGCCGAACGAGCGGATCGGCCGCCACCGCCCCGACATGCTCTGGCGCGAGCAGCGGCTGATCGTCGAGATCGACGGCAAGCGCGCCCACTCGACCCCGGCGCAGCTCACCGCCGACGCCCGCCGGCAGGCCGCGCTCGAGCGCCGCGGCTTCGCCCTCCTCCGCTTCACCGCCGCCGCCGTCCGCGCCGACCCCGAGCGGGTCGCCGCGGCGACCCGTCAGGCGCTCGCCGCCGCCCGCTCCATCCGCCAGAGCGGACCGCCGTGCGGGAGCGTCATCTCGCCGACCACCGAATAGCCGGCCGAGCCGTACCAGGGGACGTTGTCCATCGTCCCCGTCTCGAGGTAGGTCGGGACGCCGCGGGCGTCGGCGCGGGCGTGGAGGTCGGCGAGCAGCGCCCGGCCGACGCCGGTGCCCTGCGCCGCCGGGTCGACGCCGAGGAACCACAGATACATGTGCTCGTAGCCGACGTGCTCGGCGCGGACCGCGCGATCGAAGGCGATCGCCCTCCGGACCGGCGCCGGCCCGGCGACGAGGACCCAGGCGAGCTCGTAGACGACTGCGCCGTCGCTGAGCGGCCACCGCCCCGGGTCGAAGCTGATCACGACGCCGACGACCGCGCCGTCACGGCGGGCGAGCGTCACCCGGGCGCCGTGGCGGCGGCTGGCGGTGACGATCCCGCCGAAGGAGAGCGGGCTGATCAGCCGGCGGTGGCTCCGGCGCCGGGGGCCGATCGCGCTCGCGACCGGATCGTCGAGGAAGGCGTCGGTGAGGACGCGGGCCGCGGCGCGCGACTCGCCGCTGCGGGCGGGTCCGATGTCGAGCCCGGGGGCGGCGCTCAACCGGCGGGGCCGGCGTAGATCGCCACCGCCGTGAAGTGGGCGATCGCCGCGGCGACGACCAGCACGTGGAAGATCTCGTGGTAGCCGAAGACGGCCGGGCGCGGGTCGGGGCGCTGGCGCGCATAGACGACGGCGCCGATCGTGTAGAGGACGCCGCCGAGGGCGATCAGCGCGCCGGCGCCGAGACCGGCGTTGGAGACGATCGACGGGAATGCGAGGGCGCCGATCCAGCCGACGGCGAGATAGACGGCGACCGAGACCCACTTCGGCGAGCTCGTCCAGACCAGCTCGACGAAGATGCCGGCGAGCGCTCCCGCCCAGACTGCGATCAGCAGCGCGGTGCCGAGCCCGCCGGGGACGACGAGCAGCGCGAACGGCGTTACGGTGCCGGCGATCAGCAGGAAGATCATCGAGTGGTCGAGGCGGCGCATCCACATCCGCGATGACGGGCGCCGCCAGTTGACCCGGTGGTAGAGCGCGCTGGTGCCGAGCAGGGCCGAGAGCGAGATCGCGTAGATCGCCAGCGCCAGCCGTTCGCGGCCGCCGGAGGCGAAGTAGACGAGCAGGCCGCCGGCCAGCAGCGACACCGGGAAGGAGTATTCGTGGATGACGCCGCGGAGCTTCGGCTTGACCTTCTCCTGGAGCTCGACCGCGGCGGCCTTCGCCGCCTCGACGCGCTCGCCGGCGGCGGCCTTGGCGGCCTCGACCCGCTCGCCGGTGGCCTCGCGGGCGGCGTCGATCCGCTCGCCCATCGCGTCCCTCGCGGCGGCCGCCCGCTCGCGCCCGCTCTCCGCTGCTTTCCGCATCCCGTCCGTCATCGCATCCGATTATCGCCTACCCGCGCCGCCGCGTCCGGATATCCGTCCGGAAGCTGGTGCCGAGCGACCCGACCCCGTAAAATGCGGGGTACTCCGCAGCCCGGGTCGAGCCTCGTTTTCCCCGGTTTGCGGAAAGCCCGCGAGACCACGTTCGGAGCCGTCCCTACCCTCCCCGCAGGTGCTCAGCGGGGCCCGGTGGGACAGGTTCGCCGGCCTTGTTACGTCCGACTCAATCGCAACCATCACGCGTTACCACTTGAAGGCGTTCCGAGGAGAGGAAAACATGACGAAGGCAGCTTCCGAGACCACCATCGACACCACGGCGAAGGTCGCCGACGGAGGCCTGCAGATCGAACGCCGGTTCACCGCCGAAGGGGCCCATCCCTTCGATCAGGTCGAGTGGGAGACGCGCGACGCCATCATCGGCGACCCCGCCTCCCCCGCCTTCGAACAGCGCGACGTCGAGTTCCCCGTCACCTGGTCGCAGAACGCGACCAACATCGTCGCCCAGAAGTACTTCCGCGGCCCGCTCGGCTCGCCGGAGCGCGAGCGCTCGGTCAAGCAGATGGTCGGCCGCGTCGCCGGGACGATCGCCGGCTGGGGCCGCGAGGGCGGCTACTTCGCGTCCGCCGCCGACGCCGACGCCTTCGAGGCCGAGCTCACCCACATCCTCCTCAACCAGCAGGCCGCCTTCAATTCCCCCGTCTGGTTCAACGTCGGCTTCGAGGAGCACCCGCAGTGCTCGGCCTGCTTCATCCTCAGCGTCGAGGACACGATGGAGTCGATCCTCGCCTGGAACACCAAGGAGGGTCAGATCTTCCGCGGCGGCTCCGGCTCCGGAATCAACCTCTCGAACATCCGCGGCTCGACCGAGCAGCTCAGCAAGGGCGGCCTCGCCTCCGGCCCGGTCAGCTTCATGCGCGGCGCCGACGCCTGGGCGGGCACGATCAAGTCGGGCGGCAAGACCCGCCGCGCGGCGAAGATGGTCGTCCTCGACATCGACCATCCGGACATCGAGGACTTCATCTGGTGCAAGGCCAAGGAGGAGGACAAGGCCGCGGCGCTCCGCGACGCCGGCTTCGACATGTCGATCGACGGTGAGGGCTTCACCTCGATCCAGTACCAGAACGCGAACAACTCGGTCCGCGTCACCGACTCGTTCATGGAGGCCGTCGAGGCCGACTCCGACTGGGACCTGATCGCCCGCAAGGACGGCTCGACGATCAAGTCGCTGCCGGCCAAGGACCTGCTCGAGCAGCTCTCCGAAGCCGCTTGGCGCTGCGCCGATCCCGGCATCCAGTACGACACGACGATCAACCGCTGGCACACCTGCCCGGAGTCGGGCCGGATCAACGCCTCCAACCCGTGCTCTGAGTACATGCACGTCGACGACTCGGCCTGCAACCTGGCGTCGATCAACCTGATGAAGTTCCGGCGCCCGGACGGCACGTTCGACACCGCCGACTTCGAGCACGTCGTCGACATCGTCCTGCTCGCGCAGGAGATCGTCGTCGGCCCGTCGAGCTACCCGACCGAGGGCATCGGCAACAACGCCCGCGCGTTCCGCCAGCTCGGCCTCGGCTACGCCAACCTCGGCGCGTTCCTGATGTCGAACGGGATGCCCTACGACTCCGACGAGGGCCGTGCGGTCGCCGCCGCGATCACGGCGCTGATGACCGGCCGCGGCTACCGCAAGTCGGCCGAGGTCGCCGCCGCGATCGGCACCTACGACGAGTACGAGAAGAACCGTGAGCCGCACAACGACGTGATGCGGATGCATCGCGACGCCGCCTACGAGATCCCCGACGGCCAGATCGGCGACGAGGACCTGCTCGTCGCCGCCCGCCGTTCCTGGGACGAGGCGGTCGCGATGGGCGACGAGCACGGCTACCGCAACGCGCAGGCGACGGTGCTGGCGCCGACCGGGACGATCTCGTTCCTGATGGACTGCGACACGACCGGCATCGAGCCGGACTTCTCGCTCGTCAAGTACAAGGAGCTCGTCGGCGGCGGTCAGATGACGATCGTCAACCGCTCGGTGCCGCTGGCGCTGCAGACGCTCGGCTACACCGAGGAAGCGATCGAGCAGATCACCGCCTTCATCAACGAGAAGGGCACCATCGTCGGCGCCCCCGGCCTCGAAGACGGCCACCTGCCGGTCTTCGACGTCGCCGTCGGCGAGCGGGCGATCAGCCACATGGGCCACATCCAGATGATGTCGGCGACCCAGCCGTTCCTCAGCGGCGCGATCAGCAAGACGGTCAACCTGCCGGAGTCGGCGACGGTGGCCGACATCGCCGACGCCTACACCGAGGGGTGGAAGGGCGGCCTGAAGGCGCTCGCGATCTACCGCGACGGCTCGAAGACCGCGCAGGCCCTGCGCACCGACGCCCAGGACTCGGCGGACGCCGACGACGCCGAGGAGGCGCAGCCGGAGCCGGTCCGCCGCCGGATGCCCGCCGAGCGCGAGTCGATCACCCACAAGTTCTCGATCGCCGGGCAGGAGGGCTACATCACCGCCGGCAAGTACGAGGACGGCACCGTCGGCGAGATCTTCCTCACCGACATCGGCAAGGAGGGCTCGACGCTGCGCGGCATGATGAACGCGTTCGCGACGTCCGTCTCGATCGGCCTCCAGTACGGCGTGCCGCTCGAGGTCCTGGTCAACAAGTTCAGCTACATGCGCTTCGACCCGGAGGGCATGACGAAGAACCAGGAGATCCCGTTCGCCAAGTCGATGCCCGACTACATCATGCGCTGGCTCGCGAGCCGGTTCATCGACGACGTCGACGCGCACGAGGACCTCGGCATCCTCACCAAAGAGGTCCGCGAGCGGAAGAACGCCCAGCAGGCGCTCTTCAGCCCCGACACCGCCGGGCCGACCAACGGCAACGGGAATGGGAACGGCAACGGCAACGGCGCGACCGCCGAGTCCCAGCCGGCCGCCGCGGCGCTCACCGACACCCCGCCGGTCGTCCCCGCGCGGATGACGCGGGAGCTCGACCTCGGCCCCGCCTGCGAGCAGTGCGGAGGAATGATGCAGCGGACGGGCTCGTGCTACACGTGCACATCCTGCGGCAACAACACCGGCTGCGGCTGATGTGAATTTGCACCGTCGTGGCACGAGTTTGAGCGCTGACTGACACGCGTTGCTCACACGGTGGCACGGGTTTGATCACTTGATGTCACATGAGCTGCTCACCAGATGGCACACCGGAGCAAGCGGGAGTGGCCGTCGGTGAGCAGCACTGGCACCGGACAGCGTTCGCCGGCCAATTCAGATGCCGACAATTGACCCCATCGATTACCGGCGCGCTTCTGCCGCTGGGCGACGCACCATTCGGGTCGAGGTCCCTGCGGAACTCGTAGCCCGCAAGGGCAAGACCCAGTTGGCACGCCGGCGCTGCGGGGATGCAGAGACGGGACTCAAGGAGTCGGTCTCCCAAAGGTTCGCGGAGTCGCATCGCAGGGCCTACCGCGGACAGGTCGCGGTCCACCTCGAGATTGCGGGCATCCACGATCTCACGACATCTAGAGCCCATCGAACCATCAAGGCACTGATCGACGCTATGCAGGGCCCGGTGTTCGCTGACGACCGGGCAGTCGCCTTGCTCGATGTGCGCCTGGTCCCTGGAGACCTTGCAGCCAGCATCTCGATTTGTTCGGCCAGCGAATACGCCGACAGATTCGACGTCCTGCGGGGC
Source organism: Conexibacter sp. (assembly GCA_018263295.1). Classification (GTDB taxonomy): domain Bacteria; phylum Actinomycetota; class Thermoleophilia; order Solirubrobacterales; family 70-9; genus RHKX01. Next base: position 5,468 of record JADFCZ010000116.1, on the reverse strand, counting down.
GCCCGAGAGGACGCCGATGACGATGACGATCCGGTGTGGCCGCATGGCCGGATAACGCCATGGTCTTGGGATCGAGATCTTCTCGATGGCGACGAGCTTGACCAGGCGCGTGAAGCACTCGCGGACTTCCGCTCACCTCTGTACGCGGGCGGCGACTTCGCCGATCTTGAGGACCACTACGCGCGGCGCGTTGAGGAACTCGAAACGCGCAGCTTCACCCTGACTCCCTACCAAGCCACGGATCGCCCAGGTCCGCTGAACCTCGCGGGTTTGATCTGGGCCAACACAGGCGTACGTGGAGGCGCCAACACGTTCGACATCCCGGCGCCGTCCGGCGGGCAGGGGAGCTGGACAGACATAGCCACCGAGGCTTGGCGAAGCTACGCAGGCCAGTGGCCCAGGATCGCCCAGATGCTGCGGAGAAGCAGCTTCTCGCTCGACATCGCCGTCGGCGCCGGCGACAGTCGGGGATTCGATGTGGACAACCTCGCCGCCCGGGTTCTCAAGGGGATGCGCCGAGGCGTTCCCGATGCAGCCGCGCCTGAGAGCTACAGAGTCTTCCGACGCGTCGCCGTGCCCGGAACCGTAGTTGTGACCCTTCAACACCCCGACCGGGCTGAGGCCCTTCGGCAGGCCATGCTGGGAGGGTCTTTGGCTTTCATGGGATTTGGGGTCGACCGGGACGCGCAGGTCCACCGTCGCCGCGCCGACGACCGCCGCGCCTTCCAAGAGTTCGCGGAGTTCGGGCGGAATCTCAGACGCGCACCTATGGCGAGCCGAACCCCAGACTGAAGTTGACGACTTCGGTGAGGTGGTAGCCCTGGTCGGGGTCGGTCTCAACCAATCCCTGCTTTTGAAGCGCGCCGAGAGTGATCCGCGTATTCGCGGCGTTGTTGACGCGGCGCTCGGCGAGGCCGGAACCTTGGAGGTTCCTCAGCATCTGCGCCTGCGCAACATCCAAGCCCTTGCGATCGACGCCGCTGGCCCTGAGCACTCGCTCGCGCTCGTCGTTCGACATGACGTCGGCCCGCGCTCGGAGCGAGTACTTGCCCCACCCCGATCGATGCAGCATCAGGCCCGTGCCGGCCAAGCGCTCATCGAGCCGCCTGACCGCTTGCGTGAATCGCGCCTGCGCCCAGCCAAAGCCGCGCTCCAAGTCGGATCGGTGCAGGGTTCGTCCGAAGTTGTCGGCGAGTGCCGCCTCGAGCAGTCGGTCATCCGGCGCAATCCGGCGCTTAGATTGTGCTTCGCCGAGCACAGCGCCCAATTGGATCCCGAGGACCGTGCATATCCGAACCACCAGCCCGAGAGTTAGAACGTCGTGGTTTGCGCCCTGCTCCAACAACCGAATCGTCGATTGACTCACCCCAACGCTCTGAGCCAACTCCCGACGCGACAGTCCAGCCTCGTTTCGGCGTGCAACTAGGACCTTGGTATCGAGGACACTCGGGAGCGTGTCGCCATCTCGAGTCACCGCGCCGCCCTCTCAGTGCCCGAAGCCGGGCGCAGCTGCTGAATAGAAATTCCACGCCGTTTCATCCACGCGTGGTGCGCTGTCGCTCGCTCATGTCGGCGCGTCAAGACCAAGCCTGACTGGCTAGATGCTGTCGCCAGCAGCGCATGCATGATCGCTGGCGGCGTTCGCCGGTAGCTCTTCTGGCCAGGCCTTCGAATCTCGGAGAGAAAGAGTGGGTCGTCGGGCTTGGCACCCTCCATCAAGCGGAACAGGCGGTGCGCGAGAATCATCGGCTGCGCCTCGGCAGGGATCTCGAGATCGATGTCTCCACTTCGCAATCGCGCTCCGTCCTCGGCGACATCACCCACATTGCAGCTCGTCAGTTGATCGGGCCCAAGACCGCCCACGAGGGCGAGCGCCGCAGCCGCGGGATGCGACGTCGACGTAAATGCCCGCAATCGCTTGGCGGAGGCCGAATTCAGTTGGGGCAGCGAGCGAGCCTCGAGGGCGCCGGCCAGCATGTCGATGCGGACCTTGAGTAGGTAGCCGTGAACGAAGAGCTCCAGCTGCGCGCCGCGGAGCCTTGCCAAAGCCCGGTCGCGCTCGACGCAGCTCTCGACGAGTTCCGCCAGGAACGTGGCTAGCCCTTCCTCTTCGAGCTCTGGCTTGAGCCAGCTTCGGATTGCCGCTCTTGCCGCCGCGACCTCGGACTCGACTTGGCTCAGGTCCTCCGGCGAGAGATAGCTTCGGCAAGCGGCGCCGAAGGTCGTGAACTCGTCGGAGGGAAGGTGCGGGAACTCGTCGGAGCCGGGTGCAGCCTTGTGGTGCCGCACCGCAGGTTCTTTCGACCACCGAGCCTCAAACTGCGGCCAATTGATCAACTCAACCGGCCACCGCTCCGTCTGATAGGTCTGCCCCCGGGTCAATGAGCCGCGCTGGACAACCAGATACAGATCGAAATCACATGAGCAGGCCAACTCACACAGAACCTGCCAGGCGCGACCGTCGAGCAAATGTGCCCGCGATACGACCACCGACTCGACCCGTTCCGCCACCAGCCAGGCGATGGCCTTCGGCCAGCGCTCGCCCAAGTGCCGATCCGATGCGCCGATGCCCGTTTGTTTCCCGAGTCCCGCGAGCAAGTCTGTAGTCAGGCCTTTGGTGCTTCGGTTCCCGGGTGTGACAGAAGCCACCAAGACCCCGTCGCTGGTATCCGGGAGAGCCTGGAGGAAGTCTCTATGGCCGACCTCGTCAGCTGAATCGTGGACCACGAAGATCTCAGGCATCGACGGTGCCTCCCCCGTGGCGCCAAAAGCCATGCTCGACGACGTCCGTGTCGACCTTGCTCAGCTTGCGCTCGGCGCAGATGTCGGCGGCCGTGGCGGTGAAGGCGGCCCACTTGCGAAAGTTGCCATGAGCAAACCGATCGTCCACGGTCTCGATCAAAGTCTCGTCACAGTCGTTGTAGATGGCGTGATATTTCGGCATGAGCTTTAGGACTTGCTCGGGTGTCAGCGGCTGCAACTGCACTGGCCGCCAGATCCGCGCCTCAAGCATCGGGTGCTTGGAGAGCACGTCCCAGCACCCATTGCCGCCGACGAAGATCATCGTGACCTGCGTCTGTCGCTCGTCCCAGAGATGGCGGATGTATTCGACAGCCCGGTAGCGCAGATGCTGGGCCTCGTCGAAAACGACCACGCGCGGCTCCTCGGCCAGGAGCTCGATCAACTCGTCGGTCAGGCGATAGAGGGTGTCGTCTTGGCGGACGCCGGTCAGAGCCTGGAGCAGCTTCGTTGCGACGTAGCGCGGCGAAGGATCGCTTGGGAACTCGAGCCAGACGTGGGGCAGCAGCGTGACCTTGCGCACCGCCCGCTCCACCGCGAACGTCTTGCCGAGGCCAGCCTCGCCGTAGACGGCTGCCATCGCCTGGCGGGAGCAGACTTCTGCAACCCGCGCTTGAACGGAGGCGAACTGCTGCGTGTTCATCGTGTGCGCTCCTTCGAGATCAAGGAAGTGCCTACTCATCGTCTTCCTCCAGTGGCGCGTCGACGGCGGCCCCGAGCTCTTCGACGGCGGCGCGTCCTGCCCGTCGCAGATCCCTTTGGTCGATGGGGCCGCGATCACGGCGCGCTTCCTCCTTGCCAATCACAGTCAGGTCCTGGCTCGGAGAGCCGGCTGTGGAGGCACTGAGCCGTCGGCGCGCGCGCCTGCTGCTCCGGCGCATCGCGTTCGCATGCTTCCTTCGGCTCGCCTCTCGCTGACGGAGGACTGCCTCGCGCTCATCAGGTCCGAGCACGTGCTGCGGATAGGCCGTGCAGAGCCATTCGCCGTTGCGGAAGACATCGATCCTTGTTCGATCGTGCGGAGTGAACTTGACCAGGAGCGTCTCTCCAACCAGGCCATCGAGCTCCGGGGCTATGTAGGTCAGGGACTTGTGATGGATGCCGTCGTGCAACACCTTGCGCTCATGGGATGGGATTGCAAGCCAGCGCAGATCCGCCTCACTGATCTCACGGATCGGAGTCGGGTCCCCCTCCCAGGCTTCCCGCGGCGTTCGACCTTCCAGGGACGAATGCGGGCGCTCGTTGTTGTAGTGCTCGATCCAGGCGAGGAACTCGTCGACGAACGTCTGGAAGTCCATTGGCGGCCGGTCAGGGCCATAAAGACGCCCGTCTGAACGCGCCGGTCCGTTCGTGTAGAAGGGCAATCCAGAGATGAACTCGTTGACGACGGTCTCGTTGAAACGCTCAACCTTGCCCTTGAGATGGGGTGAGTAAGCCTTGGTGGGCATTGGGCTTGATCCGAGCGTCAGAGCGACGTCAGTGACCGCGCCGGCAACAAACTCGAGACCGTTGTCCCAGCTAAGCCGCTCCGGGACGCCGCCGAACAGACCATTGGCATCCGGGAGCACGCACTGCTTGAGACCGGCCAAGACGGTCGCCTGATCTGGGACGATGGTGATTGCGAGTCCCTTGACGGCGCGGGTGGCGTCATCGAGGAAGGCGGTCATCCATGGCTTCCTCGGCTTGCTGCAGCCCGGAGGCACAACCAAGATCGGCAGCTCTGCATGGTCTGCCTGACAGGTGTGGTTGCGGTGCTCGGCGTCGTAGCGCAGGTAGACGGTGTACTCGTTGCGGGCCGCCTCGCCGCCGCGCGCAAAGGCGCGCTCGGCAGGAGTCATCTCGCGCTCGTAGGCGCGGGCCAGGGTCGCGCGGGAAACCGCACAGCCGCTGCGTGCACGCGCCCGCCACGCAGCGGAGACGTTGCCGCGGTAGTCATAGAAGGCTTGGCGGTCCTCCTCGGTCAGCTCGTAGGCGTCCCGAGCTCGCACCGCCGGTTCCTGAGCTTCGACCCAGCGCCACAGCGAGCGCACGCTGACTTCGAGCCTGTCAGCCCAGAAGCGGATCGCGGACATCGGGATCCTGCCCTCCTGCTGGCGAGTCTCCATCAGCGCGTCGACAGCCATCCGCCGGACAGCGAGCTTTGCGTCGTCACTCATCGTCACCCTCCGGGAAGAGCAATTCGATCTCGCCGGTGGGCAGAGCCAAAAAGGACTGGCGCGGCCAATAGGTGAACAGGACGCGGACGCCACCGAAATCCTCACCCCACTCCTTCCGGCCATTGTCGACCTGGCGTTGGGCCTGTTCATCGATGCGTCGTCGGCTGAGCTCAACACCGACGCGACCCGACTTGATCTCATCGCAGATGACGGCACCGTCGCTCGTCCGCCACACGAGATCAAAGCGGCAGGTGCGCACCGAGACCTCGGTGCCGATCAACTGCCAGCTCGGCTCCTCGTAAAGGCGGAAGTAGATCGAGGCCGCCGTGATCAGGCGCTGACGGGCACCGAGTAGATAGGAGGCCCGCGCCGGATACTCCTGACGCGAGACCCAGTCGAACACGGTCGCCGGATCCGGCCCCCGGACTCCGGCTTCGGCCATAGCCCCAATCAGCTTGTGGACCCGAATGCCCATCTTCCGGCCGTCCAGCTCTGTCGCTGGCTCTGCGCCGG
>JADFCZ010000115.1 GCA_018263295.1 Conexibacter sp. | reverse complement strand
GCCGTGATCTCACGCTCGCCGATCGAGCCCGGGACGTCGACGATCGCGATCGACGGCTCGGCCCAGCAGGGTCTCCCGCAGGGCCCGCAGCCGCCGCCGACGAACGCCGCGGCCCAGGCCCCGGCGGGCGCGGTCCCGCTCGGCCCCAACGGCGCCCCGACGGGCGCCGCGCCGACCACGACGGCTCCACCCACCGGCGCCCCGCCGACGTCGGGCACCGCTCCGGCGACGCCCACTCCCTGATCCGCGGATGAGCTCCGACTCCGCCCGCGCCGAGTCCGGTGCGGAGGCGATCGCCGAGCTCGACGCGATCACCCGGCGGCTGCGCCGCGAATGCCCGTGGGACCGGGCGCAGGACGAGCGCTCGATCGTCCCGCACACGGTCGAGGAGGCCTACGAGCTCGCCGACGCCGCCGCCTCCGGCGACGACGACAAGCTGCTCGACGAGCTCGGCGACGTCCTCTTCCAGGTCCACTTCCTCGCGCTGCTGCTCGAGGAGCGCGGGGCCGGCGACCTTCGCGCGGTTGCCGCGAACACGACCGCGAAGCTGATCCGTCGCCATCCGCACGTCTTCGGTGAGACCGAGGTCGAGGACACCGACGACGTCCGTGCCAACTGGGACCGGATCAAGCGCGACCAGGAGGGCCGCGGCGCCGAGGGCCCGTTCGCCGACGTCCCCGAGAACCTGCCGGGCCTGCTCTACGCCCGCAAGCTCCAGCGCCGGGCCGCGTCCGCCGGCCTGCCGGGTCCCGCCGCCGACCGCGACGAGGCGATCGAGCGGCTCCGCGCAGCCGTCGACGCGGTCGCCGACGCCCCGCCCACGGCCGACCCGGAAAAGGCCGACCCGGCCGACCGCGCCGAGGCCGAGGACGCGCTCGGCCGCCTGCTCCTGGCGGCGGTGGATGTGGCGAGGGTGGCGAGGGTGGATCCGGAGCTGGCGGTGCGCCGGGAGGCGGACGGGTTGCGGGGATAGCCGGCGTTCGGCCGCGCGCCGCGGCTGGTATGGCCTGCAACGTCGATTTGGCACTGAGGGGTCGGGTCGGGAGGCTTGCCCGGCGGCGGAAAGCCATCGAGTGGTCGAATAGTTCGGATGGGCCGCACCAATCGACCACTCGCGACCGCGAGTGGTCCAAAGCCGCCAAGGCATCGCGGTTTCGGACCACTCGAAGAACGACCTCCCAGCGCCGTTTATAGACTCACGCGTCCAATGCCTTCAATCACCGACGTTCACGGCCGCCAGATCCTCGACTCCCGGGGCAACCCGACGGTCGAGGTCGAGATCACGCTCGACGGGGGAGCGAGGGGGCGCGCGGCGGTACCGTCGGGTGCCTCGACCGGCGAGTTCGAGGCGACCGAGCTCCGCGACGGCGGCTCCGAGTGGGCCGGCAAGGGCGTCGGCGGCGCGGTCGCCAACGTCAACGGCGAGATCGCAGCGGCCCTGAAGGGCGTCGACGCCTCCGACCAGGAGGCGGTCGATCGCGCGCTGATCGACCTCGACGGCACGCCGAACAAGTCCCGCCTCGGCGCCAACGCGATCCTCGGCGCCTCGCTGGCGGCGGCGCGGGCGGCGGCGGACGCCGCCGGCGAGCCCCTCTACCGCTACCTCGGCGGCGTCTACGGGAGCGGGGAGGCCGGGGTCCTCCCGGTCCCGATGATGAACGTCGTCAACGGCGGCGCCCACGCCGACAACTCGGTCGACTTCCAGGAGTTCATGGTCGTCCCGGCGGGCGCGCCGAGCTTCGGCGAGTGCCTGCGGTGGGGGACCGAGGTCTTCCACGCGCTCAAGGGCTGGCTCAAGGAGAACGGCCTCAACACCGCGGTCGGCGACGAGGGCGGCTTCGCCCCCGACCTGAGCTCGAACGAGGCGGCCCTCGAGGCGCTCGTCGCGGGCATCGAGGCGGCCGGATACGAGCCCGGCAAGGACGTCTTCATCGCGCTCGACCCGGCGACGAGCGAGATCTACGACGACGGCGCCTACGGGCTCGCCCACGAGGGCCGGTCGCTGAGCGCGTCCGAGCTCGCCGATTACTGGGCCGACAAGGTCGACCGCTACCCGATCGTCTCGATCGAGGACGGTATGGACGAGGAGGACTGGGACGGCTGGAAGGCGCTGACCGACGCGATCGGCGATCGCTGCCAGCTGGTCGGCGACGACCTCTTCGTCACCAACCCGGAGCGGCTCGCGCGCGGCATCGAGCGCGGCATCGGCAACTCGATCCTCGTCAAGGTCAACCAGATCGGCACCCTCACGGAGACATTCGAGGCGGTCCGGCTGGCCCGCGACGCCGGCTACTCGGCGGTGATGTCTCACCGCTCCGGCGAGACCGAGGACACGACGATCGCCGACCTCGCCGTGGCGACCGGTTGCGGGCAGATCAAGACCGGGGCGCCGTCGCGCTCCGATCGGGTCGCCAAGTACAACCAGCTCCTCAGGATCGAGGAGGAGCTGGGCGCCGAGGCCACCTTCCCGGGCCTGAGCGCGTTCAGCGGCCGCTAGTCGCGGCATCCGGCCCGCAAACGAACCTGCAGGACGCTTGCAGGGGTCCGGCCCCCGGCGCCGAAACGCCCAGCAATGGCGTCCGTTGCCCAGCCCCGCTACCGCGCCCGCGTCGCCCCGCGGACGCGCGGAAGCCGCGGCTCGCGGATCCGCTGGGACCGCTTCGGCCGGGTCGTCCTCGTCCTCGTGCTGTTCATCGTCCTCGCCTCCTACGTCGGCCCCTCGCTGCACGTCTTCGAGAGCTGGCGCGAGTCGAAGAGCGCGCAGGCCCGGCTCGCCGAGCTCAAGGCCGAGAACGCCGAGTTGACGCGGAAGGCCAAGGCGCTCGAGAGCGATGCGGCGGTGATGGCCGAGGCACGCAAGCTCGGCCTCGTCGGCTCCTCCGAGCAGGCCTACGTCCTCGACGGCATCAAGTAGCCCGAGAGGGCCCGGCACGCCTTCGGGCGGGCGATGGGTCCACTAACCTTCCCGCACGGGTTCGGTGGGCCCCGCAGCGGTCCTCCAGCGACCCGCGCCACCTTCCAAGCACCATGCCGACCGGACTCGACACCGAGGCTGTGCCCGGCCGCACAGCCAGACCCGACTTGCGGGACCCCACGCCCCTGCTCTTCATCGGCGGGACCGGCCGATCCGGGACCCACGTCGTCTCGAAGATCCTCGGCTCCCACAGCCAGTTCCGCAAGGTCCCCAACGAGGCGCGATTCCACACCGATCCCGGCGGGTTCCCCGACGTTCTCGCGGGCCGGACCAGCCCCGACCTCTTCGCTTACCGGCTCCGCCACTACTGGTGGCGGAACTTCGAGCCCGCCCGCCTCAGCTTCCGCGGCCTCCACCGCTACGTCCCCAAGCGCCGCCTCGATGCGGCCACGGACGCCTTCCTGCGCCGCTGCGAGGGTGGCGAGCCCGAGGCGGCCTGCCGGCAGCTCTTCTTCGACCTGCTCTGGCCCCTCGCGACCGAGGAGGCCAGGGCCGGGCTGATCGAGCAGAGCTGCGACGTCGTCGCCGAGGCGGGTCCGCTCGCCATGCTCTTCCCCGAGGCGCGATTCATCCACGTGGTCCGCGACGGTCGCGACGTCGCCGCCTCCCGGGTCGGCCAGGCCCGCTGGCTCGCCTACCCCCGGACCATGCAACAGGGCCTCGAGTGGTGGGAGGGCCGGATCCGCCGGATCGACGCCGGCATCCGCGCCGCCGGCCGCGATCGCGTCCACGAGGTCAGCCTCGACGACCTCGTCTCCGGCAACCGCCGCAAGAAGACCTACCGGAAGATGCGCCAGTTCGCGGGCCTCCGCAACGAGGACGCGATGCTCGGCTACTTCACGCGCCGGGTCAGGGTGCGCAACGCCCACTCCGAGCGCTGGCGCAGCGACGTGCCGGTCCGCCAGCACGCCGAGGTCGACGCCCGCTACGAGGCGATCCTCGACCGCCTGACCGAGGACGGCGTCGGCTGCGTCGAGCTGCTGCGCCGGGTCAAGGACAGGAGGGACGCGTGATCGATCTCGCCGCCGAGCGTCCCGAGAACCCCGAGCTGTTGTTCGTCGGCGGCACCGGCCGATCGGGCACCCACGTCGTCTCGCAGCTCCTCGCCAACCACTCGCAGTGGGCGAGGGTGCCGATCGAGGCGCGCTTCCACGTCAACCCGCAGGGCTTTCCCGATCTGCTCGCGGGACAGGTCACCCCCGAGCAGTTCCTCCGCAAGCTGAAGCGGTTCTGGTGGCGCCGGATCCGCGCCGGCGAGGTCGCCCCGGTCGTCGCCCGGCGGATCGCCTTCGGGCGCAAGGTCCGCGGCCTGCACAAGGTCGTGGAGCGGGACCGCTTCGAGGCCGCCGTCGCCGAGTTCGAGCGCACCGCGGCGGCCGACCTCGACCTCGCCTGCCGGAACCTCTTCCTCGACATGCTCTGGCCGATCGCGGCGGACGAGGGCAAGCCGGGCCTGATCGAGATGAGCTGCTTCACGATCGCCGAGAGCCCGACCCTGATCCGGTTGTTCCCCGAGGCGAAGCTGATCCACACGGTCCGCGACGGGCGCGACGCCGGCTCCTCGAAGGTCTCGAAGCGCCAGAAGCGCAGCCACCCCCGCGACGGGTCGGAGGGCATTCGCTGGTGGGAGGGCCGCCTGCGGAAGATCGAGGCCGGGGTCCGCGAGCTGCCGCCGGGACGGCTGCTCACGATCAGCCTCGACGAGCTCGTCGACGGCGACCGCGAGGACGTCTACGAGCAGATCCTCGACTACCTCGGGATCGAGGACGAGCCCGCGATGAGGGAGTTCTTCGACGACGAGATGAGCGCTTCCGCCGCGCACAGGGAGCGCTGGCGCGAGGGCCTCGACGAGGCACAGCAGGCGGCGCTCGTCCGCGATTACGAGAAGACGCTGGATCGGCTCGAGCGCGAGAACTTCCACTGCGCCCCGCAGCTCCGGCAGGCCTACGAGCACCAGCCCGCGTGAGCGAGCCGGCCGGCGCCGGCATCGACCGGCCCCAGGAGGACGAGCGGCGCGAGATCGTCTTCGTCGGCGGCACCGGCCGCTCCGGCACCCACGCCCTCGCCCAGCTGCTCGGCCGTCACAGCCGCCTCGCCGACGTGCCGATCGAGGCCCGCTTCCACTGCAACAAGCGCGGGATGCCGGACCTCCTCGAGGGCCGGATCACCCTGCAGGGCTATCTCGACAAGCTGCGCGGCTTCTGGTGGCACCGGGTCCGCGTCGACGGCCTGCCCCGCGGCCTCTACAACCTGATGCGCGAGTCCGAGTTCGACGCCGCGCTCGAGCGCTTCGAGGCCGCCTACGCCGAGGACCCGGTCGCCGGCTGCCGCGGGCTCTTCTGCGACCTGCTGTGGCCGGTCGCCGATCGCGCCGGCAAGCCGGGACTGGTCGAGATGTCCTCGCACAACGTCCGGGCGGCGCAGACCCTGCTGCGCCTGTTCCCCGAGGCGCGCTTCATCCACGCACTTCGCGACGGCCGCGATTCGGCCGCCTCGGTCGCCGGCAAGACCTGGGGGCCGCGCCGGGTCGGCGCCGCGGTCGGCTGGTGGGCTGACCGCCTGCGGGCGATCGAGGAGGGCGTCCGCGGCAGCGAGGACGGCGCCGCCTTCTCGGTGCCGGCCGACCGCTTCAGGGTCGTCCTGCTCGAGGATCTCGTCGGCTACCGGCGCGAGCAGACCTACGAGGGCCTGCTCGGGTTCCTCGGCCTCGAGGACGAGCTCCCCATGCGGGAGTTCTTCGATGCCGAGATGACGGCCGAGAAGGCCCACCTCGGGCGCTGGCGCCGGCAGCTCGGGGGTCCGCGTCGCGCCCTGCTCCAGCGCCGTTACGAGCGGACGGTCGCCGCGCTCGAACACGAGGGCAATCATGCCGCGCCGGCCCTTCGTGCCGCTCTCGACCGCGAGACGACGGGGCCCCGGCGATGAGTCCGCAGATGGCCCGCCGCGGTGGTGAGCCGCGGGTCCTCTTCGCGACGAGCAACGGGACCGGTCTCGGCCACCTGAACCGGGCGATGGCGATCGCCCGGCGCCTCCCCGAGGGCTACTCATCGTCGTTCTTCACCCTCTCCGCCGCCGCGCCGGTCGTCGCCGCGGAGGGCTGGGACGTCGACTATCTCGCGTCCTACCGCCGCCCTGCCTCCGGGACCGACCGGGCATGGAACCTCCGGCTCGGAGCGATGCTCGAGCAGGTGTTCGCCGAGCGCGAGCCCGATCTCGTCGTCTTCGACGGCGTCCATCCCTACCGGGCGCTGACCCACCTGCTGAGCGCCCGCGGCGCGCCGCCGTCGATCTGGTGCCGGCGACCGATGTGGCGTGCCGGCAGCTCGCTCGCGCCGCTGCGCCGCGCCGGCGCCTTCGACGCCGTCCTCGAGCCCGGCGAGCTCGCGGAGACGCGTGACGCGGGCCCGACCGTCGGCCTCCGCCGCGACGCCAGGCGGGTCCGCCCGATCGTGTTCCTCGACCGCGAGGAGCTCCTGCCGCGCGAAGTGGCCGCCGCGGAGCTGGGGCTCGACCCCGCCCGGCGCACGGCGCTCGTGACGCTCGGGCAGGGGGGAGAGGTCGATCGCGCCGTCGCCCGGACGCTGAAGGTGCTGACCGCGGTCCCGGGCCTCCAGGTCGCGGCGCTGCGCTCGAGCCTCGCCGCCGGGCTCGAGGTCCCGGACGGGGTCGTCGGTCTCGACTCGACCTTCCCGATGAGCCGCTACTTCGCGGCGATCGACATCGCGGTCGCGGCGACCGGCTACAACGCCTTCCACGAGCTGATCGACTTCGCGGTCCCGACCCTGTTCGTGCCGATGTCGCGCAACACCGACGATCAGGCCGCCCGGGCCGGCTGGGCGGCGGAGGCGGGGGTCGCCCTCGCCGTCGCCGGGGCCGGCGACCCCGCGCTCGAGGAGCGCCTCTCGGAGCTCGCCGACCCGGTGCGCGCGGCCGAGCTCGCCGCCGCCTGCGTCCGCAGGTTCCCCGGCAACGGCGCCGGCGACGCGGCCGAGCTCGTCGTCCGGATGCTCGCGGGCGAGCGCCCGGCGCCCGACGTCCGCGACCGCGGCCGCTTCAACCGCTGGCTGCGCCTCTCGAGCCATCGCGTCGGCCCGTCGCTGCCCCTCGTCGCCGCCCTCGGCGTGCGGGACCTCGCCCGCAACCCGGAGCGCCGCTCTCCCTACCTCGGGATCCTCGCCCTCGGCGTCCCCGCCGACGAGCTCGGCGGCCGCCTCCGCGCGGCGATCGGGGAGCTGCCGCCGGAGCGGGTCCTCGTCCTCACCGACTCGACGGCGTTCGGCGAGCTCCGGGCGCTCGGAGTCGGGTTCGAGCTGCTGCCGCCCTGGCCGGAACCCGGCCGTCGCCCGCTCGCCGGCCCCGACGACCTCCGGGCCCGGGTCCGGCTGCTGCTCGCGGGCAGGAGGCCCCTGCGCGCGGTCTCGATCGGGGAGCACGGCGAGGATCTGCTCGGCCTCGCGGACGCTCCCGGGCCCGGCGCAGGAGGCGGATCGTGACCCGCCCTGCGGTACCCTCGGGAGCGCCTATGGAGGCTCCGGCCCCGACTGAAACGGCCGCCGTCGGGGGGGACGGTGCCCATGAGACGCTCCCCCGTGCGCGACCGGGTTCCGGGACGCGCGATCTGACGCTGCCCAACCTGATCGTCATCGGCGCCCAGAAGTGCGGGACGAGCGGCCTGCACTACTACCTGAGCCTCCATCCGGAGGTCTCGATGTCGACGCCGAAGGAGCTCAACTTCTTCATCGCCGAGCGCAACTATCCGCGGGGTCTCGAGTGGTACTCGCGCCACTTCGATCCATCCGCCCGCTGCCGTGGTGAGGCGTCGCCGAACTACACCGCCTATCCGCAGCACCTCGGCGTGCCCGAGCGGATCGCCGAGGTCGTGCCCGACGTCCGGCTCGTCTACATCGTTCGCGACCCGATCGAACGGATCACCGCTCACTTCGTCCACAACTACGCGAAGCGCCGCGAGAAGGGCGACCTGCGGGCGACGCTGATGCACCCGAACACCTCGTACGTGACCCGCAGCAAGTACTTCATGCAGCTCCAGCGCTTCCTCGCCCATTTCGACGAGGAGCAGATCCTGGTGCTCGACCAGCGCGAACTCCGCGACGACCGGATGGCGACGCTCGAGCGGCTGTTCTCTTTCGCCGGGGTCGATTCCGAGTTCCGCCACCCGAAGTTCGAGCAGGTCCGCCACTCGACCTCGCGGAAGAAGCGCGCGACGCGCCTCGGGATGCGGGTGCAGCGGATGAGCCGCACCCGGTTCGGTCGCCGAATTCCGCGCCGGGCCTGGCTCGCGCTCGACGTCGCCCTGCCGCTGTCGAAGCCGATCGACAAGCCGAGCGGGGTCGCGGAGGCCCTCGGGCCCGAGGTGCTCGAGGTGCTCCACGAGGACGCCGACCGGCTGCGCGCCCAGACCGGTCGCTCGTTCGACCTCTGGTCGGTTTGAGCAACGGCAACCGCAACCGGCGGCGGAACAAGAACCGCAAGGGCGGTCCCGGTCCGAAGCGGCCCGACAAGGCGGGGGGGACCGGTGCTGCGCTCGGCACCCAGGTGCTGCGTTACTCGGGGATCCACGGGATCGGGATGCTGCTCGGCAACGTCGTGACGTTCGTCGCGACGATCGTGGTCGCCAACTTCTCGAGCCCGGAGGAGTTCGGCCAGCTCGGCCTGCTCCTGTTCTTCTCCGGCCTGCTGACGCTCCTCTTCACGCTCGCGAGCAAGCAGGGCACGCTGAAGCGGACGTTCGGCGGCGACGACGAGGACGATGACGACGAGGACGACGACGACGACGAGCTCGCCATCTCGCCGCGGCGGAGCCTGGGGACCGGCCTCGTCACGATCACGATCGTCTCGCTGGTCGGCACCGGGCTGTCGATCGCCTTCGCCGACCCGATCTCCCACTACCTGCTCGGCGACGCCGACCCGAGCCTCGTCACCTACGCGGCGCTGGCCGGCGGCACCGCGGCCCTCTACCGCGTGTCGTCGATCGCGGTCTGGATCGAGCGGCGCCCCTATTCGTACGTCGCCGTCGAGGTCGCCAAGCCGGTGTTCATCCTCGCCGCCACCGTGCCGCTGCTGATCGCCGGGCTGTCGATCAAGGGCGCGATCGCGGGTCAGGCGATCGGAACCGGGCTGGCCATGCTGATGTCGCTCGTCGTCCTGCGCGGCAGCTGGGAGCTCTGCTGGGACTGGCGCGAGGCGATCGCGATCTACCGCAAGGGCGCGATCCGGGTCCCGCTCGTGCTCTCGATGTGGGTGGTCGGCTACGCCGACATCTTCCTCCTCTCCCGCTTCGTCTCCCACGCCGATCTCGGTACCTACCACCTGGCCTCGCGAATGGCGTTCCTGGTCGCCGTGCTCCCGGGCGGCTACCGGAAGGCCCTGCGGCCGCTGCAGAAGACGCCGATGTTCCGGGCGGTCGAGGACGAGTACGGAGTCGGCAACGCCCGCGGCATCCAGTTCGGCTACTTCACCTTCGTCCTCGCCGGGACGATGCTGATGACGACGGTGATGGCGACCGTCATGGTCCGCGTGGCGCCCGCCTCCTATGCATCCGCGGCGCCGCTGATCCCGCTGGTGGCGGGCGGCCTCGTCGCGCCGACCGTCTACCGGATGATCAACAAGTCGGTGAAGTACGCCGACAAGCGGGTTCCCTTCATCGTCGGCGCCGTCGTCGCGATGTTCGCCTTCATCGGCCTGACCCTCCTGCTGGTCGGGGAGATCGGCGTCAAGGCGGCCCCCGTGGGGATGATGCTCGCCTTCGCGATCCCGACCGTCTATGTCTTCTTCCGCTCCCAGCGCGGGCGCAGCCCGATCGTCCTGCCGTGGCGGCAGATGTTCATCTGCTGCGCCCTGGCCGTCGCCGTCGGCTTGGCCCACAGCCTGATCGACCCCGGCGGGATCGTGCTCGACCTGATCGTCGGCACGTTCGCCGTCGTCCTCTGGGCTTTCCTCTGCCTGGCCCTCGGAGCCGTCCCCCAGGCCCACCGCGGGGCCCTGCTGGCGATGGTCAAGGGACTGCGGCGTCCCCAGCACGGATTCGAGGCGGAGGCCGGCCTCGAGGCGCTGCGGCCGCGTGAGCGCAAGTCGCTGCGCCGCGCCGTCGTCCGTGGGCTGCCTTCCGAGGAGGCCGCGAAGCCGGCGCTCGGGATGCGCCGCAACGCCGGCAACGGGAACGGCGGCTACAGCGACGCCGACGCGATCCTCGTCGAGATCCTCCGCCGGGTCGCCAAGGAGGGCGGGGCTCCCGGCGTGCCCGACGACTACGCGCGCCGCGACGACCACGACCGCGACGCCCAGATCGGCGCCTACCTGTTCGCCCAGGGGCCGATCGCGGCCCGCGACCAGATGGGCAAGAAGCTGATCAACGACGGAGTCGCCGAGCCGTTCGACCTGCACACGCTCGAGCACGTGCTCGCGTCGCTGCGGCGGGCCGACGGCGACGTCTGGAACGCCGGGTCGGACTGACGAGCCGGACGCCGGGGGGCGGGGACGCCTAGTCGGCGTCCGCGTCGGCGCCGTTGCCGCCGGCGCGGCGGATCGTGATCTGATCGGCCTCGATCGTCACGCGGACGGCGCGGTGGCCGGCCCAGTTCTCGGAGTAGACGGGGTTGTCCCTGACCGCCGGGTCGAGCCAGAGGCCGTAGCCGTCGGTGTCGCCGTGGTCGAAGGTCGCGTCGAGGGTGTTGCCGCCGCGCCTGCGACCGCGTCCGCCGCGACGACGGCGCCGGCGGCGGGGACGGTCGTCCTCGTCGCGGTCCTCACCGTCGTCCTCGTCCTCCTCTTCGTCGGCCGCCTCCGCCGCCTCTGCGGCGGCGAGGGTGGCAGCCTCCACCTCGGCCTCGATCTCGTCACGGAGATCGTCGGAGGTGTCGGGCTCGGAGTCGGGGGTGAGGTCGTGACGGCGACGGAACTCGCGCAACTCGGAGGCCGAGATGTCGAGCTGGTGGGCGATCCAGGCATCGGTCCGCCCCTCGCGCACCCATGCGCGGATCTGGTTCAGCTGCGATCTCAGGGGCTTGCCTGCCATTGCGGCGCGTGAGTCTACCCAACGAGGGCGATGACCCCGGTGCCCGTACCCGGTGGGTGTGGACGCAGGAATATCCTTTCGCTAAGGTCGAGCCCCCGCTATGGCGCGGGGAGCCGTGCCACCAAGCCGTTCCTTCCCCGGCAGAGGTCCGGGTATCCATGCTCGTTCTGACCCGGAAGACCAACCAGAGCATCATGATCGGTGACGACATCGAAATCACCGTCCTCTCCGTCTCGGGCGACAAGGTCAGGATCGGGATCGAGGCACCCCGCGACATCAGCGTCTTCCGCCGCGAAGTCATCGACAACGCGGAGGCGGAGTCGTCGGAGGACGACTCGAACAAAACGGAGTAGCGGTCATCTGGCGAGTCTGCGGGCCCGCCGATCAAGGAAGAGAGAGGCGCCGCGGCCTCCGGCCGCAAGCCGACCGATGACGCTGAGCGGCGGCCCCGCGGGCCGCCAGATGTCAGCCGCCGACCAGCCAGGCGAGGGTCTCGAACATCACCACGACGACCACCACGACGGTGACGGTCAGGCAGAGTGCGAGCACGCTGAAGCGGACGCGGCCGCGCTTCTCGGTCTTGACGATGTGGCGGGCCTTCGAACGGTTGGCGGCGCGGCGGCGCAACTCGAGGCGTCGTTGCTCCTCGATCTGCTGCTCACGCTCGAATGCTTCCTCGAACTCGTCGAAGTCGCGTTCCATCCGCGGAGCGGCCATTGGGGTCTGGGTGGCCACGAACGGGAATATTAGCCGTTGCTAAGACAAGTTGCCAATCGCTCAAGGGCTCAGCACGCGCCCCAGAGCCCGACTCCGGCCTCGCCGGCCTTCTGCTCGAGCATCGCCAGACGGTCCGCTTCGGCGGTGTTGGGCGGGATCTCGAGCGTCCGCGCGTAGCCCCCGCGGATCAGCTCGGCGTTGACGAACATCCCGTCGGCATAGACGTAGGCGAGCAGGCGGCCGTAGACGTCGCGGAGCTCGCTGTCGAAGACCAGGCGGACCGTCTCGCCGTCGACGAGGCGGTGGTTGAAGGCCGACGCCTGGGGTCCGTAGCACTGGACCGGCTCGCCCGGCTTGACCGTCTCCGGGGTGTCGACGCCGATGTAGCGGACGTCGTCGGTGCGGCCGTCGATCGCGACCTCGATCGTGTCGCCGTCGATCGCGCGAACGACGCGGGCGCTCACCGGGTCCCGGGGCGACCCGTCCGCTCCGCCGTCCCGCGGCGCAGCGCCCTCGTCGCCACCGCCGCGCAGCAGCAGGTAGAGCAGCACGGCGAGCAGCGACAGGGCGCCCGCGGTGCCGCCTCTGACGCCGGGAACCATGTCCGCCCCTCGGACCCCGGTTGTCGCCTCCGCGCCCCGCCTACGGGATGCGGTGGACGCTCGAGAGCATGATCTCCTTGATCTGGGCGATGATCTCGAGCGCCTCGGTCCACTCGCGCTGCCAGACGTTGCGGCCGTAGATCACGCCGGAGCCGCCGGCCTGCATGATCCCGCGCGTCTGCTCGAGCAGGGCGTCGTCGTCGATCTTCGATCCGCCGGAGAGCACGACCAGCGAGCGGCCGGCCGACTCGACGCAGTGGGCGATCGCCTCGTCCTGGGAGAAGCCGCCCTCGTTGTAGGGGGCGGGGGAGTCCTTGTCCTTCTCGGGATCGATCTTCGGCATGTTCAGCTTGACGATGTCGGCCCCCATCTCCATCGCCATCCGGGCCGCGTAGTCGATCGCGTAGAACGAGTTCTGCCCGCCCTTCGCGGCAACCGCTTCGCCGCGCGGGTAGGACCAGACGACGAGCGGCATCCCGAAGCGGTCGCAGTCCTCGCGGACCCGGCGGAGCTGGACGAGGTCCTCGTCCTGGCGCGGCGAGCCGACGTAGAGCGTGTAGCCGACGGCGTCGGCGCCGAGCTTGACGGCGTCCTCGACCGAGGCGTTGCAGGTCGACAGCGCCCGCTCCGACGGCGGGATGTCGGTCTTGCCGTTGACCTTGAGGATCAGCGGCACGGCCCCGGCGTAGTCGGGGTAGTACTTCGTCGCCATGCCGATCTGACAGGCGATCGCCGAGTAGCCGCCCTCGGCCGCGAGGCGGAACTGGTAGTCGGGGTCCTTGGAGGCGGGGTTCGGGAAGAAGTCGCGAGGGCCGTGCTCGATGCCCTGGTCGATCGGCAGCAGCATGAGCGTCCCGTTACCGGGGCCGAACTCGAAGAGAAGTCGGTGCAGGCGGGCGCGCTTGCCGGGCGCCAACGTCTCGAGAAGCGACTTCTGCTCGGTGATGCTCTTGACCTCCACTTGGAGTTCCTCCTTGGTGTCTGGGGGCCGCTTCCTGCGTCGGCTCGACGGGGCGGCGGGGGCGGTTTGGCCAGTATAGGTGCGTAAGACGGCAGTCACCGGGGTAGGATCGCCCAACTCAACGTGCTCGAGCACAGCTTCAACGGCGCACCCTTCACCGTCGGGATCGAAGAGGAGCTGATGCTCTTGGATCCCGAGACCCTCGACTTGACGCAGGGCATCGAGGCGGTCCTCGCCGACGTGCCCGCCGAGCACGAGGGCCAGGTCAAGCCGGAGCTCTTCCAGTCGGTCCTCGAGGTCGCGACCACGCCGTGCCCCGACATCGCGACCGCCACCGAGCAGCTCGCGGTCCTGCGCCGCCTCGTCGGCTCGATCGCCGAGCGCAACGGCATGCTCGTCGGGGCCGCCGGGACCCATCCGTTCGCCCGTTGCGACGACCAGGCGATCGTCGAGCGGCCCCGCTACCGCGAGCTGATCGCGGACCTCGGCTTCATCGCCGAGCGCGAGCTGATCTTCGGCACCCACGTCCACGTCGGCATCGACTCCGCGGACAAGGCGATCTACGTCGCCGACGGGATCCGCCGGCACCTGCCGCTCCTCCTGGCGCTGTCCTCGAACTCGCCGTTCTGGGAGGGCCGGAACACGGGGATGATGTCGGCGCGGACGCCGGTCTTCCGCGCCTTCCCGCGCCAGGGCGTGCCGCCCCATTACGGCTCCTGGGAGATCTACTCGCGCCGGGTCGGTCAGATGACCGGATCGGGCGCGATAGACGACTACACCTACCTCTGGTGGGACGTGCGGCCGCATCCGAATCTCGGCACGGTCGAGACCCGGATCTTCGACCAGGCGACGAGGCTCGAGGACACCGCCGCGTTCGCCGCGCTGACGCTGTCGCTCTCGCACCGCTTCGCCGAGCTCTTCGACGAGGGCGAGCCGCTCGTCGAGGCGCCCTTCGAGCTGATCGACGACAACAAGGTGCGGGCCGCCGTTCGCGGGATGGAGGGTGAGCTCGTCGACTTCGGCCGGCGCCGCCCGGTTGCGGCGACCGAGATGGCGGAGCGGCTGATCGCCGAGGTCGAAGCGAGCGCCGCCGAGGTCGGCTGCAAGGAGGAGCTGCGGCGCGCGAGCGACATCGTCGGTGCCGGCACCGGGGCGAGGCGACAGCTCGACTTCGTCGCGAACCACGGCGATGACCTCAGGGAGCTCGTCGCGGCGGCGGTCGCGCTCACCGCGCGCTGATCGATACCTCCCGACGGGGGTATCCTCGGGCTGTGGCACAGGCACCGGAGTTGAGCGTCGTCTGCCGCAGCTGCGGCTCCGAAGTCAGCCCCTACGTGACCGAATGCCCCTACTGCGGCCACCGGATCCGCAAGCGGGCGCCGCGGCTCGAGCGCGAGGGCGACGAGATCCGGGTCCGCGAGAGCCGCCGCGACAAGCGTCGCCGCCTCCGCCGCGAGCGCGCCTCCGAGCGTGCGGCGGCCACCGCGCTCGGCGTCCGCCCGATCGCGACAACGGCGACGCTGCTCGTCTCCGCCGTCCTCCTCGTCGCCGCCCGCGCCGTGCCGCTGACGCTGAGCGAGATCGGCGCGATCGTCGGCCCCGTCGGCTCCGAGGCCTGGCGTTACGTCACCGCTCCGTTCGCCTACGACGACCTCGGTTCGCTGCTCGTCGTCGGGCTCGCGATCTGGGTCTTCGGCAGCGCGATCGAGCATCGCCTCGGATCGTTCGCGACCGGGACGCTCGTGCTCGCGACCGGGACCCTGGGATCGCTCGCCGCGGGCGCCGTCTACTCCGCCGGGCTGACCGACACGCTGGTGGTGGCGGGGGGCAACGCGATCGCCCTCGGACTCCTCGCCGCCGCGCTGATGCTCTGGCGCGGCGAGGCGAAGCACCACTTCAGCGAACCGCTCGAGACGATCGCGCTCACGGTCGCGGCCGCCGTTCTGCTTCTGCTGCCCCTCGTCGAGGTCGGCGCCGATCCGGTCGCAGGGCTCGTCGGCGGCCTCGTCGGCCTCGCGATGGGGTCGCTGGCCGCTCGCCGCGCCGAGCACCTCGACTGAGCCCGGCGCCGCCGCGCGAGTGCCCGCGGCGGGCTCTGGGTATGTTCAGGCGGTGTCCGGTGCAGCATTCACCGAGGCGGAGGTCGACGAGGCGGTCGGCCGCCTCACCGACGGCGACCGCCTCCAGGCGGCCGAGGCCCGCGTGGCCGCGGCGGCGCCGGCGCTCCAGCGCGTCCTCGTCGAGGCGCTCGCAGCCGGAGGCTGGTTCGGCGATTCGCACCGCTCCGAGCTGTTGCGAGTGACTTCGATCGCGGACGAGGCCGAGCGCGCGACCGCCGTCGACACCCTGCTCGCCGAGGAGGCGCGGATCTCGATGATGGTCGGCGTCGCCGTCGGCTGGGCCCTCGCCGACGAGCTCGGACCACCCACCCCGACCCCCGATCAGGAGGAGAGTTGACGATGGACATCAGATGGCTTGGACACAGCTGCTTCGAGCTCAGCGACGGCGAGGCCAGGGTCATCGTCGACCCCTTCCTGAAGCCGAACAGCCCGACCGCCCCGGTCACCGCCGAAGAGGTCGAGCCCACCCACATCCTGCTCAGCCACGGTCACGCCGACCACGTCGCCGACGCGGTGCCGCTCGCGACCCGCACCGGGGCTCCCTGCGTCGCGATCGTCGAACTCGCCAAGTGGCTCGACGCGCGCGGCGTCGAGACGACTCACGATCCCAACCTCGGCGGGGTCGTCGAGTTCGACTGGGGCTGGGTGAAGCTGGTCCAGGCCTTCCACACGAACACGACGCCGGGGGAGGGGGACGAGCCGTTCAGCGCCGAGACCGGGACGTCGATCGGCCTGCCGGCCGGCCTCGTGATCAACATCGGCGGGGTCACCGTCTACCACGCCGGCGACACCTGCCTGTTCGGCGACATGAAGCTGATCGCCGAGCGGACCCCGCTCGACGTGGCGATCGTGCCGATCGGCGGCCACTACACGATGGGTGTCGACGATGCCGCCTACGCCTGCGGGCTGCTCGGCGCGAAGACCGTGCTGCCGATGCACTACGGGACGTTCCCGGCGATCGAGGCCGACGCCGGCGAGTTCAAGCGGCAGGTCGAGGACTCGACCTCGTCCGAGGTGGTCCTCCTGGAGCCGGGTCAGACGCACTCCGTCTGAGCCGGTGACACGGCCGCCGGCGCCGCCCCCTCGGGGACGGCGCCGTGCAACCGGTCAGTCCCAGTTCACCGCGGCGCCCCGCCGGGTCCAGGGGCGGGCGATCGTGCCAATCGTGCGCCGGCAGAACCGATCCGGACGGCATTCGTTCGACTCGACCCCGGGCAGAGGGTCGCCCGTCGCCGCGGTCCGTCTCCGGCGCCACGGCGAGCAGGAACTCGTTCGATCCGTCACAGGCCCCCCATCGGCACGTGGGGGCTAGACCTTAGGCTGGGTCTGGGCGCTGGACGGCCGTCCGGCTCAATAGCCGACGGCGACGTCCGCGGGCGCGGACGGATCGGCGGGCGCGGGCGTCTCCGGCGTGGCCGGGACCTCGGGGGTGGTCGGCTCGGTCACGACCGGGTCGACCGGGTCGACCGGGGTG
>JADFCZ010000114.1 GCA_018263295.1 Conexibacter sp. | reverse complement strand
ACGCGTCGCCCCGGGGGCGCCCGAGGCAGGGTCCTCGTACTCCTCTCCCGCCGGCGCGCGCCGGAACCCGAGCGCCGAATCCCGCGCCGGGCCCGGACAACCGGCCCCCGAGATCCTCTTTCGATGCCCGAGAGCAAAGACACACGTTCAAGCGACGCGGCCGACGGGGCCGAGGCTTCCGGCAACGGGTCGACCCCGGACGGCGCCGGCGAGGAGCCGGCTGCCCGGGTCGGCGACGCCGCCGTTCGCGAGACGCCTCCGGGGACGAATCCCGAGACCCCCGAGACCAATGGCGACGAGCAGTCCCGGGCCGAGTCCGCCAAGAGGAGCGACCCGGTCGAGCAGGCCAAGGAGGAGGCCAGGCAACGGGCCCACGATCGGAAGCGCAAGCGCGCCGAGCGGAAGGCCGAGCGCCATGCCGAGGGCAAGGGGCTGAGCCAGCGCATCGCGCGGCTTCGCAGCGGCGACGGCTGGCGCCGCCCTCCGGCCGACGGGCAGACCCGCCCCCGGATCAAGAAGCTCCGCGCCCTCCTCGTGCTCCTCGGGCTCGGGCTGCTCGCGATCGTCTCCTGGGTCTTCGGCGTGATGATGGCCGTGGCGCAGGACCTGCCCGACCTCGAGGCGCGGGCGCAGTACGACGCGGCGCAGAACTCGGTCGTCCTCGCCAGCGACGGGACTCCGCTCGCGACCCTGACCGGGAACGAGAAGCGGATCCTCGTCGAGTCCGACGAGATCTCGCCGTCGGTCAAGCAGGCCGTGGTCGCGATCGAGGACGAGCGCTTCTACGAGCACCGCGGCATCGACTTCCTCGGCATCGCCCGCGCCCTCCAGCAGGACATCGTTTCCGGCGGCGCCGTCCAGGGCGCCTCGACGATCACCCAGCAGTTCGTCAAGAACGCGCTCGAGGCGCAGGGCAGCCGCACCGTGCTGCAGAAGCTCCGCGAGGCGGCGCTCGCCTACCAGATCGAGCGCCAGTGGTCGAAGGACAAGATCCTCACCAACTACCTCAACAACATCTACTTCGGCAACGGCGCCTACGGGATCGAGGCGGCCGCCAGGACCTACTTCGGCAGCGCCCATCCCGGCTGCGGCGAGCCCGACAACCGTTGCGGCGCCGCGCTGACCCCGGTCGAGGCGGCGATGCTGGCGGCGATGATCTCCTCTCCGACCGCCTACGACCCGATCACCAATCCCGTGGACGCGCAGACGCAGCGCAACATCGTGCTCCAGAAGATGCGCGACCAGGGAGTGCTCGAGGTCGACGACGAGGACTTCCAGGCGCTGCTCGACACGCCGGTGCCGACGAAGCGCGACATCGAGCCCCCCACCGTGGACTCGAAGGCCCCCTACTTCACCGACTGGCTCCGCCAGCAGGTCGTCGACAAGTACGGCGCCGGCCAGGCCTTCGGCGGCGGCCTCGTCGTCAAGTCGACGCTCGACTACGGCCTCCAGCAGGCCGCCGAGCAGGCGGTCTCCGACAACGTCGGGGGCCTCGGCCCGACCTCCGCAGTGGTGGCGATCGACAACGGCAGCGGCGAGGTGCTGGCGATGGTCGGCGGTCAGGACTTCAACGACAGCCCCTTCAACCTCGCCACCAACGGCCAGCGCCAGCCGGGATCGTCGTTCAAGCCGTTCACGCTCGTGACGGCGCTGGCGGAGGGCCACTCGCCCGACGAAACCTTCGAGTCGGCTCCGCAGGCGCTCCCGTTCGAGGCGACGATCCGGACCGAGAGCGGGAAGAAGAAGCAGGTCGAGGACTACTTCCGGGTCAACAACTACGACGACAACTACCTCGGCACGGCCTCGATCGCGACCGCCACCACCTACTCCGACAACTCGGTCTACGCGCAGCTCGGCTTCGAGGTCGGGATCAACGACATCGTCAAGACCGCGCACGAGATGGGCATCAGCTCGCAGCTCGACGACAATCCGGCGCTGATCCTCGGCGGCCTCAAGCGCGGCGTGACCCCGCTCGAGATGGCATACGCCTACAACACGCTTGCCAACGGCGGCGCCCGGATCAGCGGCACCGAGGCCAGCCAGGGCAACGGCAAGGGGCCCGTCGCGATCGACAAGGTCGTCGACCAGGACGACAAGCCCGTCCCCGACAACCTCGGCGGCAGCGGCGAGAACGAGAAGGTCACCGACCAGGTGATCGATCCGGCGGTGGCACAGACCGCGACCGACATTCTCCACACCGTCGTCACCAGCGGTACCGGCAAGCGCGCCCAGGTCGGCGACGACTACATCTGGGGCAAGACCGGCACCACCGACAACAACGCGGATGCCTGGTTCGTGGGCGCCAACGAGGACATAACGGTCGCGGTCTGGGTCGGCTACGCGGACGGGGCGACGCCGATGGAGACCGAGTTCGGCGGCCTGCCGGTCGACGGCGGGACGATCCCGACGCTGATCTGGAACGACGTCGTCACCGCCTGGGACAGCCTGCAGGCGTCGCGTGCGGCCGAGGACGGCGAGACGACCGAGACCACGTCCACGACCGAGACCTACGTGCCCCCGACGACCACGGTCGCCCCTGTGCCCACGACCCCGGCGCCGACGACCCCGGCCCCGGCGCCGACCGAGGCCGCTCCGGCCCCGGTGACACCGGAGACTGCGGCACCCGAGACCGGCACCGGCGGCACGGTCGCCGGCGGCACCACTCCGTAGGACCGGCGCCGGCCGCCCTCAGCCGGCCGGGCGCGAGAGGAACGGGCTGTCGGCGAGGCAGTAGCGCCAGGGATAGTCGGCCGCCTTCGTCAGCCCGACCCGCGGGCCGGCGACGATCTCGCGCTCGCCGGGCCCGGGACCCAGCAACCGGAAGGGAGCGGCCAGAGCGTCCATCCCCGTCTGGGCGAGCTCGATCCCGAGCGCCTGGCAGATCTTGCCCGGGCCCGAACAGAGCGCCCGGAGGTCGGCGGCCGCGCGCCGCTCCCGCATGACCTCGATTCCCGCGGTCGGCTCGAGCGCCCGGATCAGCACCGCCGCCGCCGTGCCCTCGGTCTCGGTCACCAGGTTGAACATCGAGTGGATGCCGTAACAGAGGTAGACGTAGGTCATCCCCGGGGGCCCGAACAGTGGCGCGTTACGGGCGGTCGGCCCTCCGTAGGCGTGACAGGCGGGATCGTCGCGCTCGTAGGCCTCGGTCTCGACGATCGTCCCGCCCACCCCGCCGTGCAGCAGCGTGCAGCCGATCAGCCCGCCGGCGACCTCGCGCGGCGGCCGGTCGAAGAACTCGCGCCCCAGCGGCGGGCCGGCCGCCGTCACCGCAGGCCGGCGAGGCTGGCCTCGGCGAGCCGGAGCTGCTCGGCCACGGCGGCGGCGGAGGTGCCGCCCCGCGAGACCTTGGAGTCGAGCCAGGACCCCTCGCCGAGCACCTCGTAGTACTCCTCGTCGAGGAGCTCGGAGAACCCGGCGAGCTCGGAGGGCGGAATCGCGGAGAGGTCGATGCCCTCGTCGACGGCGTGGCGGACGAGGCCGCCGACGACCGCATGGGCCTCGCGGAACGGGAGGCCGCGGCGCACGAGCAGGTCGGCGACATCGGTCGCCGCGACCATCTCGTCGGCAGCCGCAGCCGCCATCCGCTCGTGGTCGAACTCGATTCCCGGCAGCATCCCGGCGAGCGCACGGAGGCTGAGCTCGAGCGTGTCCGCGGCGTCGAACAGCGGCTCCTTGTCCTCCTGCAGGTCCTTGCTGTAGGCGAGCGGAAGGCCGTGGATCACGCCGGTCAGGGTCGTCAGCGCCGCGACGACCCGAGGGGCCTTGGCCCGCAGCAGCTCGGCTGCGTCGGGGTTCATCTTCTGCGGCATGATCGACGACCCGGAACTGAACTCCTCCGCCGGCCGGCAGAACCCGAACTCGCTCGTCGACCAGAGCACGATCTCCGCCCCGATCCGGGAGAGGTGCGTCGCGCAGACGGCGGCCGCCGACAGGTAATCGAGCGCGAAGTCACGGTTCGAGACCCCGTCGATCGAGTTCTCGACGACGCTCTCGAAGCCGAGTTCAGCGGCGACGGCCCCGCGGTCGAGCTGCCAGTTGAGCCCGGCCAGGGCGCCGGAGCCGAGCGGCATCGCGCCGGCTGCGGCACCAGCCGATGCGAACCGGTCGACGTCGCGCCGGAGCATCCAGAACCAGGCGAGCAGGTGATGGCCGAGCGAGACCGGCTGCGCCCGCTGCAGGTGCGTGTATCCCGGCAGGCGCGCCTCGCGGTGCTCGCCGGCGAGCTCGAGGATCTGCTGCAGGCACTCCGCGAGGAGCTCGCGCGCGACGGCGGCCCGGTCGGCCGTGAACATCGCCAGATCGGTGGCGACCTGGTCGTTGCGAGAGCGGCCGGTGTGGATCTTGCCTCCGACCCTGCCCGCGACTTCGGTCAGCCGCCGCTCGATCGCCATGTGGATGTCCTCGTCGGCGGCCTCGAAGGGGAACTCACCCGACTCGAGCTCTGCTTCGACGGCGTCGAGGCCGGCGAGGAGCGCATCGAGCTCGGCATCGTCGAGGACCCCGGCCGTCCGCAGGGCACGGGCATGTGCTCGCGACTGGCGAACGTCATAGGGCGCCAGGCGCCGATCGAACTCCAGCGAGGCGTTCAACTCCCAGAAGACGGGATCGGGTTCCTGCTCGAAGCGCGGCATCGTCTCAGTCTATGAGCGACCCGAGGGCGATCGAGGCCCGGTCAGGGCCGCGGACGACCGAGAAGGCCTGCAAGCTCGGAGACGACCCGCTCCATCGCCGCCTCCTCGAGTCCGGGGTGGAACGGCAGCGCCAGCGACCGCCGCGAGAAGTCCTCGGCCACCGGGAACTGCCCCTCGCGGGTCCCGAACCGCTCGCGATAGAGGTCGGACAGGTGAATGCATGGGATGTAGGGCCGGGCGTCGATCCCGCGACGATCGAGCTCGGCGATGATGCCGTCGCGATCGGCATCGGCGGGCAGGCGGACGACGTAGACGAACCAGCTCCGCCGCTCCTCCCCGCGGTCGCCGAGGGGCAGGACGAGGTCGTCGGGATCGCCCGCGCCGGGCTCGGCCGCTCCGATCGCCGCCAGGCGCGCGGAGTAGGCATCGGCGACCCGCGCCCGTGAGGCGAGCAGGTCGTCGAGCCGCTCGAGCTGCGCGACGCCGATCGCGGCCTGGACGTCGGTGAGCCGGTAGTTGAAGCCGAGCCGGTCGTGGTCCATGAACTTCATGTTGGGAGCGCGGCCTTGGTTGCGCTCGCTCCGCGCCCCCGCCCCGCCCTCCGGCCCGGCCGGTACGAGCATCCCACCCTCGCCCGTGGTCATCTGCTTGTTGGCGTAGAAGGCGAAGGCGGCGGGGTTGCCCCGGGCGCCTGCCTGGCGGCCGTCGGAGCAGACGGTCCC
The DNA here is from genome assembly GCA_018263295.1 of Conexibacter sp. Taxonomy (GTDB): domain Bacteria; phylum Actinomycetota; class Thermoleophilia; order Solirubrobacterales; family 70-9; genus RHKX01. The sequence continues at coordinate 8,663 of JADFCZ010000114.1, read as the reverse complement.
GAGCGCCTGCGCGGCGTCCTCGAGCAAGCCGAAGCCGCGAGCCCTCGCGAGGCGCTCGATCTCATCCATCGCCGCCGGCCAGCCGAAGATGTGGACGGGCAGCAGACCGGCGGTCCGCTCGCCCGCGGCGGCCTCCATCGCCGCCGGGTCGGCCGTGAGGGTGAGCGGGTCGACATCGCAGAAGACCGGGCGCGCGTCCTCGAACAGCAGGCAGTTGGAGGAGGCGATGAAGCTGAGCGGAGTCGTCAGGACCTCGTCCCCTCTCCCCCACCCGAGCTCGCGGACGGCGAGGTGGAGGGCAGCCGTCCCGCTCGAGACGGCGACGGCGTCATCAACTCCGAGACGGCCCGCGAACGCCGCCTCGAAGCGCGTCAGCATCGGTCCGAGCGAGAGCATGCCCGAGCGCATCACCTCGAGGACGAGCTCCTCCTCGCGCGGGCCGATGACGGGACGCGCGAGCGGTATCCGCTCAGGGCCGCTCAAGCGTCGCCGACCGCCCCTGCCGGCTCCGCGCTCGCCGCTCCCTCAGCCCGGGGCTGGAACGCGTACTCGAGCGAATCGACGAGCGCCTCCCACGAGGCCTCGATCACGTTCTCCGACACCCCGATCGAGCTCCAGTCGTGAGCGCCGTCGGAGGAGTCGAGGAGCACCCGCGTGACCGACGCCGTGCCGTGGTGCTCGTCGAGGATCCGGACCTTGAAGTTGGTCAGCTCGACCTCGGCGATCTCCGGGTGCTGCTCGGTGATCGCGGCCCGCAGGGCCCGGTCGAGCGCGTTGACCGGCCCGTTGCCCTCCGCCGTCCTCGTGTATCGCTCGTCGCCGACCCAGAGCTTGATCGTGGCCTCGGTCTCGACCCGGCCGTCGGCGCGCTTCTCGGTGATGACCCGGAAGCTCTCGAGCCGGAACAGCGACTCGTAGGTTCCGGCCTCGCGCCGGAGCAGGAGCTCGAAGGAGGCATCCGCCGCCTCGTAGGAGTATCCGCGGTGCTCACGCTCCTTGACCTGCTGGATCGAGCGCCGGACCGCATCCTCGTCGAGCTCGATCCCGGCCCGGGCCGCCCGCGACATCACCGACCCGCGCCCGGCCAGCTCGGAGATCAGGATCTCGCGCTCGTTGCCGACGTCGCGGGGATCCATGTGCTCGAACGTCCGCGCGTCCGCTTCGACGCCCGCCGCGTGCATACCCCCCTTGTGGGCGAATGCGTTGCGGCCGACGTATGGCTGCGAGGGATCCGGCGCGAGGTTGCAGATCTCGTCGATCAGGTGTGCGGTCCCGGTCAGCAGCCGCAGCCGGTCGGGCGGCACGCAGTCGTAGCCGAGCTTGAGCTGCAGCGCCGGGAGGATCGAGACGAGGTTGGCGTTGCCGGTCCGCTCGCCGTAGCCGTTGATCGTCCCCTGCACCAGGGTCGCGCCGGCCCGCACCGCGGCGATCGAGTTGGCGACTCCGCATTCGGCGTCGTTGTGGGTATGGATGCCGACCGAGGCGCCGCGGCCCTCCAGCGCCGCGACGACGGCCGCCGCCCCCTCCTCGATCTCGTGCGGGAGGCTCGAGCCGTTCGTGTCGCAGAGCGTCACATTCTCCGCCCCGGCGTCGACTGCCGCGTCGAGGCACGCCATCGCGTAGCCGAAGTCGTCGCGCCAGCCGTCGAAGAAGTGCTCGGGGTCGTAGACGACGCGCTTGCCGGACTCCGCGCAGAAGCGGACGGAGTCGGCGATCATCGCCAGGTTCTCGTCGCGCGAGACCTTCGTGACGACCTCGAGGTGGAGCGCCCAGGTCTTGCCGACCAGGGTGACGACCGGCGCGAAGCAACCGACGAGCGCCGCCAGGCCCGGGTCCTCGGCGGCCTCGCGATCGCGCCGGCGCGTCATCCCGAACGCCGCGATCGTCGCCTGTTCGAGCGGGACCGACGCGAGCAGCTCGAAGAGCTCGAGATCCTTCGGGTTGGAGTCCGGGAACCCGGCCTCGATCATCTGGACCCCGAGGCGGTCGAGCGCCTCCACGACGCGCACCTTCTCGGTCGCCGACAGGGACATGCCCTGACCCTGCATTCCGTCGCGCAGAGTCGTGTCGTAAAGATGCACTCTGCTTGCGGGAACCTTGCTCAAGGGAATCGAACCTACTTCCTTAGCCGATGCCGGTTACGGATGGGGCCCGGCGTCGATCGGTACGACGTCGCGCCCGTGCTCTCCTGCTCCCCGGCGGGGAGGCAGGCCTCCGCGGGCCGCTAGGCGGCGGCCGCGGAGCCCGTAATTCGGGCCGGCCGGCCCGATGCCGCTGTCGGCACCGGTCGTCCGCAAAGCGGACGGGTTTCGAGCGCGAATCGCATCAGGAAGCGACTTTACTCGGTTCGTCGACCGGGTCGAGCCATTCCGCGTATTCGGGAGCGCGCCCGTGCAGGGCGTCGTCGAACTTCGCGGCGATCACCTTCGTGATCTCGCCCGGCGCCTCGATCGGGTGGTCGTCGATCTCGCGCACGGGCACCAGCTCGGCGGCGGTGCCGGTCAGGAAGATCTCGTCCGCGAGGTAGAGCTCCGAGCGGCCGATGTCGCGCTCGACGACCTTGAAATCGAGGTCGCGGGCGATCTGCATCACCGACTTGCGGTTGATCCCGTCGAGAATCGACGCCGTGTGCGGCGGCGTCAGGATCTCGCCGTCGCGGATGACGAAGATGTTCTCGCCCGAGCCCTCGCAGACGAGGCCGCGCTGGTCGAGCAGGATCGCCTCGTCGTAGCCCGAGTTGTGGGCCTCGGTCTTGGCGAGGATCGAGTTCAGGTACTGCCCCGACGCCTTCGCGTGCGGGATCAACCCGTCGGGCGAGATCCGCCGCCACGAGGACACCCTCGCGCGGACGCCGACATGCTTGCTCTCCTCGCCGAGGTAGGCGCCCCAGTGCCAGGCGGCGATCATCATCTCGATCGGCGACTCCGCGAACAGGCCCATCTCGCCGTAGCCGCGGAAGAGGAGCGGGCGGATGTAGCAGGAGTCGAGGCCGTTGCGCCGGATCAGCTCGTGCGTCGCCGACCGCAGCTCGTCGAGCTCGAACGGCATCGGCAGGTGGTACAGCTGCGCCGACTTCTGCAGCCGCGCGAGGTGGTCCTGATGGCGGAAGATCGCGGTCCCGGAGGACTCGGTGTCGTAGGCCCGGATGCCCTCGAAGACGCCGGTGCCGTAGTGGAGGCCGTGGCTGAGGACGTGGACCTGGGCGTCGTCCCATGCGACGAACTCACCGTTCATCCAGATCGTCTCGGCCTTCCTCACTTCGCCCTCCTTGCGTCGATTCGCGAGGGGCGATTATGGCGCATGAGGACGCGCCTGTCGCGGATCAGAGCGCGGCGATCACGGCTTCGGTCATCTCCGCCGTGCCGACGCGGCGCTCGCCGCCGGAGCCGGTGAAGAGGTCCGCGGTCCGCAGCCCGCCGCCGAGAGCGGCTTCGACTGCCGCCTCCACCCGGTCGGCATCGGTGCCCCGGTCGAGGCCGTGGCGGAGCATCATCGCGACCGAGAGGAAGGTGGCCAGTGGGTTCGCGGCGCCCTGGCCGGCGATGTCCGGCGCCGAGCCGTGGACCGGCTCGAAGACCCCCGGGCCGCCGTCGCCGAGACTCGCCGAGGGCAGCATTCCGAGCGAGCCCGTGATCATCGCCGCCTCGTCGCTGAGGATGTCGCCGAACATGTTCTCGGTGACGATCACGTCGAACTGCGACGGGTCGGAGACGAGCTGCATGGCGGCGTTGTCGACGAGCAGGTGGTCGAGCTCGACCGCGGGCCAGCGCTCGGCCATGCCGGAGACGACCTCACGCCAGAGCCGCGACGTCTCGAGCACGTTCGCCTTGTCGACCGACGTCACCCGGCCGGTGCCGGTTCCCCCCGCCCTGCGCTCGGCGGCCTCGAAGGCGGCGACGGCGATCCGCTCGACCTCTGCGGCCGTGTAGACGCACTCGTCGAGGGCGGAGTCGGGCTCCCGGCTCTTGCGCCCGAAGTAGATGCCGCCGGTGAGCTCGCGGACGACCAGGAGGTCGGTCCCTTCGATCCGCTCGCGGCGCAACGGGCTCGCGTCGATCAATGCCGGGAGCGGCTTGACCGGACGCAGGTTGGCGTAGAGACCGAGGCCCTTGCGTAGGCCGAGTAGACCCTGCTCGGGGCGGGGCGCGTCGGGGTCGGTCGTGTCCCACTTCGGCCCGCCGACGGCGCCGAGCAGCACCGCGTCGGAGCTCCGGCAGGCGGTGAGGGCGTCGTCGCTGAGCGGAGTTCCGAGGGCGTCGATCGAGGCTCCGCCGATCAGCTGCTCGTCGTAGTCGAAGCTGCCGAAGGCGTCGAGGACGCCGCGGGCGGCGGCGACGATCTCGGGCCCGATCCCGTCCCCGGCGAGGACGACGATTCGCGGATCTTGCTCGTTCGGGCTCATCGGCTCGCGGCACCGTATCGCTTGTGGCCGCGCTCGCGGATAGGCTGCCACCTCCCGGTCGGGGGTTTCCGGTCGGGACATTCCGACATCGATGGAGGGAAAGAATGCGGAAACAAGTGTGGATCCTGCTGATCGTGGGCGTGCTCGGCCTCGGTCTGCTCGCCGCCGGATGCGGTGACGACGACTCGAGCAGCACCGAGGTGACGGTCGAGGACACCGACGCTTCGACGACGGTCTCCGACGGCGACACGAGCGTGACCGCCGAGGACACATCCACCAGTAGCGACAGCGGCGAGGCGTCCTCGCCGGACGACGTCTACAACGCGTGCATCGACGTGATCGAGGGCACCGCCGCCGAGAGCGCCGGCCAGACGGCCTGCGAGCAGGCCCGCGACGCCTTCGAGCAGTGCGCCGATCAGGCTGAGGCCGCCGGCGGCGACGCCGCCGAGCAGGCGCTGGCCATCTGCCAGAGCGCTGCCGACCAGGCGGTCAAGTCCCTGCAGTCCGCCGGGGGCTGATCCGCGCCGACATCAGGCTCGTCAACGGGCGGTTCGGGCTCAGGCCCGGGCCGCCCGTTTTCGTGCCGAGATGTCGAGCCGGACGTAATCGAGCTCGGGATCGGCCCCGAGGCGGTCCATGACCGCGTCGAGAAGGGCGTCACGCCGCCCGGCGGGCAGGCGATCGAGGTGAGGCCCGATGCAGACCGTGCGGACGAACTCGCGCGGCTCCGGCGGCCTGGTCGGGCGCGGCGTCAGGCGGCAGTCGATCGCCTCAAAACCGGCTGCCGACAGCAGCTCGGCCGTCTCGTCGGGGCCGGGGAAGTGCGTCGGCTCGAAGCCGTCGAGCTCGGGGAACCCGCCGGCGGAGACGACGCCGGCGACGGCACCGTAGAAGCGGGCGACGTTGCCGCGGCCCCCGCACTGGGCCTCGATGCGCCCGCCGTCGGCGAGCGCGGCGGCGAGGACCGAGAAGAGGCGCGCGTGATCGTCGATCCAGTGGAACACGGCGTTGCTGAAGACGGCGTCGACGGGGGCGCCGAGCTCGAGCTCGGTCAGGTCCGCCTGTACGACCTCGGTCCGAACCGGGTCGAGCAGCTCCCGCGCCTCGGCGACCATCGCCGCCGAGCCGTCGACCGCGATCACCCGCCCCCGCGGCAGGCGGTCGAGCAGGAGTTGCGTGACCCGGCCGGTCCCGCAGCCGGCGTCGAGAACGGTTTCGTCGCCCCGGAGACGGAGGCGATCGATGACCCCCTCCGCCCACCGTTGCTGCGGTGCCGAGACCCGGTCGTAGGTGGACGCGTCCCAGTCGCGGGTGCCGCCCACTTCTACAGTGACGTCGTTGGCGCGCCGAGTGCCGGGTGGGCGCGCTCGTAGTCGTCGATCGCCGACTCCGATTGCAGCGTCACCGAGATCTCGTCGTGGCCGCCGAGCAGCCGGTGCTTGACCTCCTCGTCGATCTCGAACGGGACCACGCCGCCCTCGTAGTCGACCGTCTGGTCGTCGAGGTCGATCCGGACCCGACCCGACTCGGCGATCCCGCGACAGTGCTCGCGCGGCAGGATCACCGGCAGGAAGCCGTTCTTGGTCGCGTTCGAATAGAAGATGTCCGAGAACGACGGTGCGATCACGGCCTCGAATCCGAAGTCGGCGAGAGCCCAGACCGCGTGCTCGCGGGACGACCCGGAGCCGAAGTTCGGCCCGGCGACCAGCACCGGGTTCGCCTCCAGCTCGATCTCGCCGTCGCGCAGCCAGTCGTAGAACAGGAACTCACCGAATCCGGTCCGCTCGATCCGCTTGAGGAACTGCTTGGGGATGATCTGATCGGTGTCGACATCGGCGCGGTCGAGCACCGAGACCTTCCCCTCGATCACGTCGATCGGCCTCATCGCGCACCACCTTCCGTCGTTGCCTCCCAGTCCCTGATGTCGACGAACCGCCCTTCGATCGCGGCGGCGGCGGCCATTCGCGGGCTCACGAGGTGCGTTCGGCCTCCCTTGCCCTGACGGCCCTCGAAGTTGCGGTTCGACGTCGAAGCACAGCGTTCGCCCTCGATCAGGATGTCCGGGTTCATCCCCAGGCACATCGAGCAACCCGATGCCCGCCACTCGAAGCCGGCCGCGCGGAACACCTCGTCGAGACCCTCCTCCTCGGCCGTCCTGCGGACCTGCTCGGACCCGGGGACGACCATCGCCCGAACGCTCGGGGCAACGCTGCGGCCGGCGATCATCGACGCGGCCGCGCGCAGGTCCTCGATCCGCGAGTTGGTGCAGGAGCCGATGAAGACGCGGTCCAGCTCGATCTCGGTGATCGGGGTGCCGGGCTCGAGCGCCATATAGGTCAGGGCCCGCTCCGCGGTCTCGGCGTCGACCGGGCCTTCCAGGGTCGCGGGATCCGGGACCCGGTCGGCGACCTCGGTGACCATCCCCGGGTTCGTTCCCCACGTGACCATCGGAGAGAGCGTCGACGCGTCGATCTCGACCCCGGTGTCGAACTCGGCCCCCTCGTCGGTCGTCAGCTCGCGCCACTCGGCCACGGCGGCGTCGAAGTCCGCGGGAGCCCCGGGGCGACCTCGGACGTACTCGAAGGTCGTCTCGTCGGGCGCGATCATCCCGGCCCGGCCGCCGCCCTCGATCGTCATGTTGCAGATCGTCATCCGCCCCTCCATCGAGAGCTCGCGGACGGTCTCGCCGGCGAACTCGACGACGTAGCCGACCATGCCGCCGGTCCCGAGGCGCCCGATCGTGGCCAGGATCATGTCCTTGGCGCTGACCCCATCGGGCAGCTTCCCGCTGTAGTTCACGCGCATCGTCTTCGGACGGCGCTGGACCAGCGTCTGGGTCGCCAGCACGTGCTCGACCTCGGAGGTGCCGATGCCGAAGGCCAGCGCCCCGAAGGCACCGTGGGTCGCGGTGTGGGAGTCGCCGCAGACGATCGTCATCCCCGGCTGGGTGACGCCCAGCTCCGGTCCGATCACGTGGACGATCCCGCGCCGGTTCGACCCGAGCGAGTACAGCGGCACGCCGAAGTCCTCGCAGTTGCTCTCCAGCGCCTCGACCTGCTTGCGGGACAGCTCGTCGGCGATCAGCCGCGCCGCCGGCGTGTCGTCGGTCGGGACGTTGTGGTCGGCGGTGGCCAGCGTGCGGTCCGGACGTCTGACCTTGCGGCCGGCCAGGCGGAGACCGTCGAACGCCTGCGGCGACGTGACCTCGTGGACGAGATGGAGGTCGATGTAGATCAGCCCGTCGGCGACCTCGTGCCGCTTCCAGATCTTGTCGAACATCGTCTCTGCGCTCATCGCCTCGCTCCTGTCGGGTTCCGGGTCGTCACGGTCTCAGCTCCGCCTCAGTCCGGCGGCGATGACGGCGAGGATCTCGCTCGTCTTCGCGCCGGCGTTGTGGAGATTGTGGGGAAGATCTGCATCGAAGGTCGCGCTGTCGCCGGCCTCCAGCGGGTAGCGCTCGCCGTCGACGGTGAGCTCGATCGCGCCGGAGAGGATGACCACGGTCTCGCGGCTGCCGGGCTCGTGGATCGGCGGGTCGCCTTCGCCGCCGGTCGAGCGGCCCGGGGCGATCCGGTGGCGGGAGACGTCCGCGCGCTGGCCCGGCAGCGGCGGGGTCAGCTCCTCGATCTCGTGGCCGGGGCGGCTGCTGCGACGGCCGCTGCCGGCGCGGACGACGACGACGTTGCGGCCCTCCTCCAGGCGGAGGAGCTGCGAGAGCGTCAGCTCCAGGCCCTCGGCGATCCGCGCCGCCACCATCAGGGTCGGGCTGCTCTCGCCCCGCTCGACCTGCGAGAGCGTCGCGGCGCCGACCCCGGAGCGCTCGGCGAGGTCGCGCAGCGAGAGGCCCATGCCCTCGCGCAGGGCCTTGACCCGGGCGCCGATCGCGGCCGGGTCGACCGCCGGCCCGGCCGGCACCGTCGAGGTCGCTTGTACGGCTGTCGCTGATGTCATGGTTCCCGCGGTTCGCCCTGGCGGTTCCTCGCGAGGCTGTACGTTATCACAGACAATTGTCCCGTATGCCAAATAGCCGCAGATCGCTCCTGGTCGTCGTCGCCGTCATCGGCTCCGTGGCGACGGCCGCGGGGATCGCTTGGGCGGTCGGCGCCTTCGACTCGTCTTCGCGCGACGAGCTTCCCCCGGATTGGCAACGGGGGATGAATTTCACGGCCTTCCTCCCCGATGCCTATTCGGATCCGAAGGCGGCCGAGGCGATCGCGACCGCGAAAGAGGCGGGAACGGACCTCCTCGCGCTGACCCCTAC
>JADFCZ010000113.1 GCA_018263295.1 Conexibacter sp. | reverse complement strand
GGAGGGCCTGCGGGTCGCGCTCAAGCCCCACGTCGACGTCCTCGACGGGACCTTCCGGGGAGAGATCCGGCCCGCCGACCGCATTGGCTGGTTCGGGAGCTACGGCGATCTCGTCGATCGCCTCTCGGCGCTGGCGCAGCAGGCGGATGCCGACGTCTTCGTCATCGGCACCGAGCTGACGAGCATGGCGACCGACGCCGATGCGTGGCGCGATCTGATCAGCCGGGCGCGGAAGAACTTCGACGGCGAGATCACGTTCGCCGCCAACTGGCCCGACGGCGCCGCGGCCGTTGCGTTCTGGGATCGCCTCGACTACGTCGGGGTCGATGCCTACATGCCGCTGGAGACCCGCGACACGGCGAACCCGGCCGTCGGCGAACTCGTCCGGGCGTGGCGGGAGCCGATCGCGCAGATGCGGGCTCTCCACGAGAAGTGGGACCTGCCCGTGCTGCTCACCGAGCTCGGCTACGAGAGCCGGCCCGGCACCGCAGCCCGCGTCGACGGCGAGGGCATCGACCAGGGAGCGCAGGCCAACGCGTACGAGGCTGCGTTCCAGGCCCTCTCCCCCCTTCCCTGGATGGCCGGTATCTGGTGGTGGGAGTGGTCGGCGGAGCGGATCGGCGTCGGCCCCGCCGATCCCGGGTTCAACCCCGAGGGCAAGGAGGCCGAGCGGGTGTTGCGCGACTGGCAGGCGGGCTGAGCCCGGCTCAGATCGACTGCTTCGTCGGCCTGATCAGCATCTCGTTGATGCTGACGTGAGCCGGCTGCGTGACCGCGAAGGTGATCGCCCGGGCGATGTCGGCGGCCTCGAGGACCTTGCCGATCTTCTCGAGCCGCTTCTCCATCGCCTCGAGCACGACCGGGTTCTCGTTGTGACCCTGAAGCTCGGTGTCGACGAAGCCCGGCTCGATCAGGGTCACCCGGACCCCGGCGTGCAGGCACTCCTGGCGGAGCGCCTCCGAGAACCCGACCACACCCCACTTGGTCATGTTGTAGACGCCACTGCCCATGCCGGCCACCCGGCCGGCGACCGACGAGATGTTGATGATGTCCCCCGAGCCCGCGGCGCCCATGATCGGCAGCGCCGCGTGGGTGCAGTAGAGGAGACCGAGCTCGTTGACCTCGATCATCCGGCGCCACTCGTCGGTCGGCGCGCCGGCGACCGGGCCGAGCAGCATCACCCCGGCGTTGTTGACGAGGACGTCGATGCCGTCGAGCTCCTCGGCCGTCCGCCGGACGAACTCGTTCGACTGAGCTTCGTCGGTGACGTCGGTCGGAACGGCGATCGCCTTGCCGCCGTCGGCGTTGATCCGCTCCGCGAGCGCGGCGATCCGGTCCTCCCGCCGGGCGGCCAGAGAAACGCTCGCCCCCTCGGCGACGAGCGCAAGCGCGGTTGCCTCACCGATGCCCGAGGAGGCACCGGTGATGGCGGCGACTTTTCCATCCAACTGGCCCACGGTTCGACCCTACCGGACCAACCTCACGGGGTTTCGTGGGCGGGCGGTGGGGGCTCGGCCCCGAGAGGGCGGCGGCAGCGTCATCCGGCGCCTCAATGGCGAATCGGTGCTCTCCAAGGTCACCAAATCGCCATCGGAGCGGGAGGCGGTCCCCCTCGGATCACTCACCCACCCTCACAGGGTTCCCGTCCCCTCGACCCAACGGTCCGAGGGAAGCGGACGCGAAGCGGAGCATTCCCTCGGGGTGATCTTTAAGGCCCGGGCGGGAACGGCGAGGTGACGTTGGCCGCGTCGGCCACCACCGATTCGGCCTCGCGCACCGCCGCGCCCTCGAGCGCGTTCGCGAGCGCCCGGACGTAGGCCTGCGCCGACGCCTCGATGATGTCCGTCGAGACACCCTGTCCGCTCGCAAGACGTCCGTGGGCGCGGAGCATCACGGTGACCTCGCCGAGCGCGTCGTCGCCCTCGCCGACGGCCGAGACCGTGTACTGGTTGAGTTCGCAGCGGGTGTCGACGGCGGCCTGGATCGCGCCGAAGACGGAGTCGACCGGCCCGTCGCCGCTGGACTCGCCCTCGACCTCCTCGCCGGCCGGCGTGGTCACGCCGACCCGGGCGAGCGGCTTGCGCCGGGTCCCGGCCTCGACCTCGAACCAGGCCAGCTCGTACTTCTGCGACGCCTCGCGCATCTCGTCGGAGACGATCGCCTCGAGGTCGAGCGCGGTGACCTGCTTCTTCTTGTCCGCCAGCTCCTTGAAGCGCTTGAAGGCGGTGTTCAGGGCGTTGCCCTCGACGACGAAGCCAAGCTGCTCCAGCGCGTCCTTGAGCGCATGCCGGCCGGAGTGCTTGCCGAGCACGATCTGGTTCGAGTCCAGGCCGACGTCGCGCGCGTCCATGATCTCGAACGTCGTCCGCTCCTTGAGGACGCCGTCCTGGTGGATCCCCGACTCGTGCGCGAACGCGTTGCGGCCCACGATCGCCTTGTTCGGCTGGATCACGTAGCCGGTGAACCGGGAGACCATCCGGCTGGACCGCGCCAGCTCGGTCGTCTCCAGGCCGGTGTCGAAGCCGTGGTCGCCGCGGCGGGTCCGCAGCAGCATCACGATCTCCTCCAGCGAGCAGTTGCCGGCGCGCTCGCCGATCCCGTTGACGGCGCACTCGACCTGGCGGGCGCCCGCCTGGACGCCGGCGAACGAGTTCGCGACGGCGAGGCCGAGGTCGTCGTGGCAGTGGACCGACAGCCGGACGTCGCGGAGCTCGGGCAGCAGCTCGTAGAGGCGCGTCAGGTAGGCAGTGTACTCGTCCGGCGTCGTGTAGCCGACGGTGTCGGGGATGTTGATCACCCCGGCGCCCTCGGCGATCGCGATGCCGCAGACCTCGGCGGTGAACTCGACGTCGGCGCGGGTCGCGTCCATCGGCGAGAACTCGATGTCCTCGCAGAGCTCGCGCGCATGGGCGACGGCCGCCTTCGCCTGGCCGCGGACGTCGTCGCGGTCGGTCCGGAGCTGATGCTCGATGTGGATGTCCGAGGTCGAGATGAACGTGTGGATCCGCGGCCGCTCGGCGTCCTTGACCGCGCCCCAGGCTGCGTCGATGTCGCCCTTCTGGGTCCGGGCCAAACCGCAGATCACGGGCCCGCTGACAGTTCGGGAGATCGCCTGCACGGCCTCGAAGTCGCCGGGCGAGGTGATCGGGAAGCCGGCCTCGATCACGTCGACCCCGAGCCGTGCGAGTTGGCTGGCGATCTCGACCTTCTCCTGCGTGTTCAGGGAGATGCCGGGCGACTGCTCGCCGTCGCGGAGCGTCGTGTCGAAGATCTCGACCCGCTCGTACTGGCCTTCTACGTCTTTGCCTCGGTCCGAGGCGGTGTTATCAGCGCTCATCCGCTGACTCCTTCTCTCTGATGGTTCGGATTCCCTTGTCTCTCGCGGCTATCGCGCCGCCCAGCGCTATTCCCCCCGGAGGGGGAGGAGAAGGAGAAGCGCAAGGCTGGTCAGCCGGAGGGTCATCCGGCAGGGACTCTAGCGGAGACGGGGAATCCTGCAACCAGGACGGAAGCTGCTTTCCCATGAACCGCGACAAGATCGACTCCCGGACGGTCTTCAGGATCGTCGCCGTCGCGATCCTGACGGTCGCCGCGGCCGCCTTGGTTGGGCTCGTCGTCGTCAAGGTCGACACGACGATCCGTTGGTTCGTCACCGCGCTCTTCCTCGCGCTCGTGCTCGCCCCCGCCGTCGAGCTCGTCCAGCGGATCAAGGTTCGCGGCCACCGGGCCCCGCGCTGGCTCGCGATCTCGCTCACCTTCGTCCTCGCATTCTTCGCGCTGACCTTCCTCGTGCTCAACGTGATCCCGCCGATGGTCGACGAGGTCGAGCAGGTCGGCACCCTCGGTCCCGGCTACGTCCGCGACGCCGAGGAGTGGGCGAACGACAGCTCGCAGTTCCGCGACCTCAACGAGCAGTACCACCTGACGGACACCCTGAAGTCGCAGGCCTCCCAGCTGCCGAGCGATTTCTCGAGCGCAGCCGGCGAGCTCGAGTCGGTCACCGTGAGCCTGCTCAAGCACGTCGTCAGCGCGATCACCGTCCTCGTCCTCGCCTTCTTCCTGCTGCTCGAGGGCCCGGGGCTGCTCGACCGCCTCCTCGCGTGGATCGGCGGCGAGCGCGAGCGCCGCGGGCGGGCGATCGCCGCCGGCATCTATGGCGTCGTTCGCGGCTACGTGACCGTGAACCTGTCGCTGGCCGTGGTCGCCGGCCTCTTCACCTGGGGCATGCTCGAGATCCTCGGCGTCGATCTCGCCGTGCCGATGGCGATCCTCGTCGCCCTGTTCGACCTCGTGCCCCTGATCGGCCTGACGATCGGCGGCCTGGTGGTCGCCGCGGTCGCCGCCCTGCACTCGTTCCCGGACGCGATGCTGATCTGGATCGTCGCGTTCGTCGCCTTCCAGCAACTCCAGGATCGGGTCGTCCAGCCGCTGCTCTACGGCCGCGCCGTCAAGGTCAACCCGCTGATCGCGATCCTCGT